>JBCCIS010000005.1 GCA_039028155.1 Pseudomonadota bacterium | reverse complement strand
TGACGACGAAGACGACGACGACAAGGACAACGCCAAGTCGTCGGACAAGAAAGACAAGAACCGCGCGGTTCAGAGGATCCTGTTCGATGCCCGCACAATCCTGCTGTTCGGCGAGATCAACGAAAAGATGGCGCGCGAGACGGTCTCCCAGCTTCTGGCGCTGGACGAAGAAGGCGCCGATCCGATCAAGTTGGTGATCAGTTCGCCCGGCGGTCACGTCGAATCGGGTGATGCCATTCACGACATGATCCAGTTCGTGCGCGCGCCTGTGAAGGTGATCGGCACCGGCTGGGTCGCCAGTGCCGGCGCGCATATTTTCTTGGCGGCCGACAAGAACAACCGCTACTGCACGCCCAACACCCGCTTTCTGCTGCACCAGCCCATGGGCGGCGTCGGCGGCAAGGCGACCGAGATCGACATCGAGGCCAAGGAAATCCTCAAGATGCGCGAGCGCCTTAACAAGATCATCGCCGAGGAAACCGGTCAGCCGATCGAGCGCGTCGCCAAGGATACCGACCGGAACTATTGGATGGGGCCGGACGAAGCCAAGGAGTACGGCGTCGTGACCCACATCATCAACAGCTCCAAAGACGTCTGAGAGAGTTCGCTCTAGACGGGCGCATCCTCGACGAAGTTGCCGATCTCGCCCGGCGGGTTAGAGCGTGCCGCGGTATCGCCTGTCTCCTGGGCCTCGCGCCAATGGTTGAGCGCCCAGCGGACCGAGGGGAACGCCAGGTCGTCCCACGGGATGTCGTCCCAGGCGAAGAGACCGACCTCGGACGTCTCTTCGCCAGCGTATATGTCGTCTGACAGCAGGCTTGCGGCGTACATCACCTGGACCTGGCTGATCCGGGGAATGCTGTAGACCGCAAGGACGTGATTAATCTCAATCTCCGCTCCTGCCTCTTCCTTGGCCTCGCGTTTCGCGCCATCGGCGGTCGTTTCACCGTTCTCCAGGTAACCTGCCGGTAGCGTCCAGAAACCCGAACGTGGGTCTATTGAGCGCCGGCACAGCAGGATACGGTCGTGCAGGCAGACAACCGAGCCGACGACGACCTTGGGGTTGGAGTAAAGGACAAAGCCGCAGTCGTCGCACACCAGCCGCTCGCGGTTGTCGTTCTTGGGCACCCTTCGGCTGACGGGCCCGGCTGGTTTGCGGTCGGCCATGACCCTTATATGTTAATCCCAAGACGGCAGATCAGCACCCCCGGGGCGCGATCACCGAATCACTCGCCGCTATAGCTGATGCGCCATACCGCCTTGCCGGTGTCGTCGGCAATCAACAGGCTGCCGTCAGCGGCGATGGCGAGGCCCGCCGGGCGGCCAATGATCTGGGCCTGTTCTTCGCCGGCGAACCAGAAACCGGTCGCGAAGTTTTCGTATCCGCCCGCCGGCCGACCATCTTCGAAGGGCACCCGCACGATCTTGTAGCCGGTCGGCGTCTCACGGTTCCACGACCCGCGTAGAGCGACAAAGGCATCGCCCGCGTACTCATCGGGGAACATGGCGGCATCGTAGAAGACCATGCCGATGGGCGCGGAGTGGGACTGGAACATGACATCCGGCAGGATCGTCTGCTCAACCAGGTCCGGCGCATCGTCGCCATACTTCGGATCGGGAATACCGTTGGCCCAGGCATAGGGCCAACCGAAGAACTCGCCTTCGCGAATGCGTGTGAAGTAGTCGGGCACCAGGTCGTCGCCGTAACCGTCGCGTTCGTTGACGACGACATAGAGTTCGCCGGTCTCGGGGTGGAAGTCGATGCCGACGGGGTTTCTAAGACCCGCGGCGAATGTCTCCGGATCCAACGCACCGTCGCGGAAGACCTGGACCGTTGCGCGGGGCAGCCGTTCGATACCGACATTGCCGCGCGAGCCGATGCCGACATAGAACGCATCGCTATCCGGTTCGAAGACCAGGGTTCGCGTCCAGTGGCCGTCGGGATCGCCCAGGGCCCCTTGACCGGTGATCGGCACCGGGCCCTGGCGCGCCGAGGTGTCGCCGTCCTCATAGGGAACACGCCATACCGCCTCCAGATCGGCGACATAGAAGTAACCGTCACGAAACGCCATGCCGGTCGGCGATTTCAGACCCCGCAGATAGGTGAAGGTCTCATCGGCATTGCCGTCGCCGTTGGTGTCGCGCAGCACCGTGATCCGGCCGGGCCTGGTCTGGGCCAGGAAGACATCGCCGTTGGGCGCGATGGTCATCCAGCGCGGATGGTCGAGGTCCTCGGCGAAAATGTTGACCTCAAAGCCGTCGGGCACGTTCAAGACCGGCGGATCGGGCCGCTTGTTCAACTCGCCGCTGTTGGCGTAACTCTCCGTCGCATAAGGCGGCGGCAGATCTTCGGGCGTGATCAGGAACTGGTAACCGACCGGCTCGTTTGGGCCAGATAGGTCCGTCTGCGCGGCGGCCGGCGCCGCCACCAGAAACAGAACCGTCGCCAGCCTAAAGATCATCGGTGAATCCTGGGCAAGACCTGTTGTTCCATCCAGTTGGTCAACTCCCTCTCGCGCACCTCCTCGCGCATCACGTCGTCGTCGATGCCGAGCGCCCAGGCGATGTCGAACCGGCTGGGGTCCTGATGTAGCGCCTCGAGCTGGGCGACATAGGCTTCGCACTGGTCGCCATCGCGGAAGAAACCGAGTTTCATCAGCTTGTCTTTGCGGCAGGCGATCAGCCGGGCCATCTCATGGAGGTCGTACTCGATGTGGTATTGCGGCGCCCAAAACGTCCCGCGCTTATAGGTGACGCAGACCGACTGGACCGCAGAGAAGTTGTTCGCCGCCAGGACCTGTGAGCCCGGCGGCAGGTGGGTCACCTCGTCGACATGACTGATGAAGGCGTCGAATACCGTGGGTTTGCCGGCATACATCGGATGGCCGCGGCCCTCCGGCGTCAGGCTGATCTTGCGCCCGATGCCCATTTCGCGGCCATAGGGGCTGGCGCGCACGATGCCGCCAGCCGCCGCCACGGCGATCTGGGCGGCCCAGCAACTGCCGAAGCTGGGCGTGCCGATCTCGAAGATGCGTTTCGCCAGATCGATCTGGCTGACGACCCGGGGCTCTTCCTCATAGGCGGTCAGATTGCAGCCCGTCCAGGCGATGCCGTCATAGTCCTCAAGCCCCGTGCCGCTGGGCAGCCCGGCGTCCGGGTCGGACGGATAGAGAATGTCGACGAGCGCGCCCGGCAGGTGTTTTCTCAAGAGATGGGCGTAGAGCTCGCCGGCGACCGAGCAGCCGCCCGCCGCCAATTCGTCGCGGCTGTCGCGGGCATAACCGTCAATGACCAGGAAGCGGATGTCGTTGGTCATTATTGTCCCCTAATTGGCCGCCAGGCGATCGACAATCGCCGGCAGATCGCCGTGGCGTTCGCAGATCGCATCGGCCGATGTCGTCTCCTTGTCGGTGTCGCGGGTCGCGGTGAACAGGATCGCCTTCATGCCGAGCGCCTGCGGCCCTTTGACGTCATTGTGGTCGCGGTCGCCGACATGGACCATTTCTTCGAACGTGACGCCCAGTTCGTCGGCGACATGCTGGAACATGCCCTTGTGCGGTTTGGAGTGGCCGATTTCGTCGGAAAAGGCATAGGAGTCGAAGAACCGGTCGACGCCATAACTATGCAGGATCTGGCGCAGCGCCTTGCCCGGCGACACGATGGCATCGGATACGACACAGAGTTGATAGCGCCCGGCAAGGTCGCGCACCGCGTCGACCACGCCGTGCACCGGGTCCGGCTTGATGACGAGTTCCATCTGCTCGTGCGCCTTCACGACCTCGTTCATCAGGTCGTCGCTCAGTGTGTGGCCCAGATTGGTCAGCACGAGTTCCAGGCGCTGGCGGATGGGCCACGTGATGTGGTCGCCCTTCCATGCCTTGTTGAACGCCTCGTCAGCCTTGTCATAAGCCTCGGAAACCGCCTTGACGTCGACCGCGTGACCGGCACGCTCAAGCGCCTCGGCAACCAGGTGACGGCGCTCGTCGACCTTGCTCTTGAGACCCATTGCCGCGCGCTTCGGCTCGTCGGAATCGTCGTGAATCACCGTGTCCCAAAGGTCGAAACTGACCACCTTCAACGCCATGGCGCCTTCCCCTCCCTGGCCCGCAAACCCGCTAGCGGCCTCATACCGCGATGCGCCTGGATATACCACACAAGGTTGCCAAGTCGCCAAGTGGGCGGCATGGTCCGCGCGCCATGGAAACCGTCCCACCCGAATTCCTGACCTTCGCCGAGCGCCTGGCCGATGCCGACGGTGCCGTGTTGCGCCGCTATTTCCGCACGGGTATCGGATCGGAAGCCAAGTCCGACGAAAGTCCGGTGACCCGGGCCGATCGCGAGGCCGAGACAGCGGTGCGTGCACTGATCGAGGAGCACTATCCCGATCACGGCATTCACGGCGAGGAGTTCCCCACCGTGCGCGGCGACGCCGAGTGGGTGTGGCTGGTCGACCCGCTTGACGGGACCAAGAGCTTCCTGAAAAGCAAGCCGACCTTCGGCTGCCTGATTGCCCTGGCGCACAACGGCCGCTATGTGCTGGGCATTATCGACCAGCCGATTACCGGCGACCGCTGGACGGGCGCGGACGGCCACGGCACCACTCACAACGGCCACCCCGTCAGGACGCGGGCCTGTCCGTCGCTGGGCCAGGCCGTCATGGCCGCTGTCGGCCCTGATGCCGAGACCGAGGCCGACGAATCGAAAGTCGCACCGCTGCGCCAGGGCGTGAACTGGCTGATGTACGGCCTGGAGTGTTTCGCTTATGGCGCCATGGCCAACGGCGCGCTTGACCTGGCGATCGAGGCGGAATTGGGTATCGACGATATCGCCGCTCTGGAACCGGTGGTGCGCAACGCCGGCGGCATCCTGACCGATCTGAAAGGCAATCCCGTCGACATCACCTATGCCGGGCGGACACTGGCCGCCGGCGACCAGCGGTTGCATGAGCAGGCGGTTCGGTTGCTGGACTTCTGACATGACCTTGATCACGCCCTCGGCGGCAGGCACATTCGGCCCATGAGCCCCGTCCCCGACGCTTTTCTCGCCCTGGCCCACAAGATGGCGGATGCCAGCGGCGACATCGCCCGCGCCAAGTTCCGGCGCGACTTCGATACAGAGACCAAGGCCGACAAATCGCCAGTGACCGAGATCGACAAGGCGGTCGAGCTGAAGGTCCGCGACCTCGTCGACCGGCACGCGCCCGACCACGGTGTGATCGGCGAGGAGTACGAGCCAACCCGCCCCGATGCCGAGTTCGTGTGGATCGTCGACCCGATCGACGGCACCAAGTCTTTCGTATGCGGCATTCCGCTGTTCGGCACGCTGATCGCGCTGCGCCACGGCGAGGACTATGTGCTCGGCCTGGTCGACCAACCGGTCATGCGGGAGCGTTGGATCGGTGCTGACGGCCACGGCGCGACCATGAACGGTGAGGCGATCCGAACGCGGAACTGCCCAAGGCTGGCCGATGCGGTGGTCACCACGTCCGGGCCCGACGATTACGCCTACTATGCCTATGACGCCATGCGCCCAGTCCACAAGGCCGGGAAATGGGTGATGTATGGCGGCGAGTGTTATGATTACGGCCTGCTCGCCATGGGGCTGCACGACGTCATGATCGACGCCGATCTCAAACAGCACGACTTTGCCGCGCCGACCGCTTTGATCCGCAATGCCGGCGGCGTCGTATCGGATTGGCAGGGAAAACCGCTCAGGCCCCGGTCGGATGGCCGGATTCTGGCCGTCGGCGATCCCGCGCTGCACGACCAGTGCCTGGCGCTGATCGATGGGTAAAACCTCCGTGATGGCGGAGCCTTCGGGGCTAAATTGGCATCGGTCGGACCAGCCTCGGCCACACAACCGCCGCACCTTCGACGAACAACCGGGCTAACCGCCGCCAAGACGCAGGAGAGTTTCATGCGCCGTTTTGCCGTACTCGCCACCCTCGCCTTTTTTGCCGCCCTTCCGGCCTCTGCCCAGGATGAGGGTGACGTCTACGTCGGCCACGGCATCTCGATGTATGGCGATTTAAAGTATGGGCCGGATTTCACCCATTTCGAGTACACCGACCCGAACGCGGTCAAGGGCGGTGAGATCCGACGATCGGCGCGCGGCACTTATGACAACCTGAACCCCTTCATCCTGCGCGGTACGCCTGCCGCCGGTATCGGCAGTATCTTCGACACGCTGATGGTGAGTTCTCAAGACGAACCATTCGCCGAGTACGGTCTGCTGGCCGAGACTGTCGAGATTCCGGACGATCGCTCTTGGGTCGCCTTTACGTTGAGACCCGAAGCGCGTTGGCATGACGGTACGCCGCTCACGGTCGATGATGTCATTTGGACCTTTGAAACCCTGAAGGCCGATGGTCATCCGTTCTACAGGGCCTATTACGCCAATGTGGTGAGCGCCGAAGATTTGGGCGGCGGCAAAGTGAAGTTCACCTTTGACCAGGAAGGCAATCGCGAGCTGCCGCTGATCATGGGTCAGATGGTCGTACTTCCGAAACACTACTACGCCGAACACGCCTTCGCCGAGACGACCCTGGAACCGCCATTGGGCAGCGGCCCCTATCGTGTCGCCTCGGTCGATGCCGGCCGCTCGATCACTTACGAACGCGTCGAGGACTATTGGGGCAAGGATCTGCCCGTCAATGTTGGTCAGAACAACTTCGGTACCGTGCGCTACGACTACTACCGTGATGACTCGGTGGCGGTCGAGGCGTTCAAGGCGCACGAGTACGACTTCCGCCTGGAGAACGTCTCGAAGACATGGGCGACCGCCTATACCGGCCCCGCCGTCAACCAGGGTCTGATCATCCTGGAGGAGATCGTCCACGAGAACCCGACCGGTATGCAGGCCTTCATCTTCAATCTGCGCCGCGACGAGTTTTCCGACCCCAGGGTGCGTGAAGCCCTGGGCTATGCCTTCGACTTCGAGTGGTCCAATCAGAACCTTTTCTACGGCCAGTACACGCGCACAAAGAGCTACTTCTCGAACTCCGAACTGGCGGCAACGGGACTGCCGAGTGAGGCGGAACTGGTGCTTCTCGAACCTTATCGCGACCAACTTCCACCGGAAGTCTTCACGGAGGTTTACGAACCGCCGACGAGCGATGGTTCGGGCAACATCCGCGCAGGTCTGCAAACCGCGAGGGGATTGCTGGAAGAGGCCGGATGGACGATCCAGAACGGCGTTCTGACTGGTCCCAACGGCGAGACGATGGAGATCGAAATCCTGTTGGGAAATCCGGCGTTCGAGCGGATCGTGCAGCCGTTCTCCCGTAACCTCGAACGGCTTGGCATAAAGGCAAACCTGCGCACGGTCGACGCGGCGCAGTACCAGAACCGGATGGACACGTTCGACTTTGACATGACGGTCGAGGTGTTCGGACAGTCGCAATCACCGGGCAACGAGCAAAGGGACTTCTGGAGTTCGGAGTCCGCCGACATCGACGGGGGCCGTAACGTGATCGGCATCAAGAATCCCGTCGTCGACGCTCTGATCGACGAGGTCATCTTCGCCGAGGACCGGGAGTCACTGGTTACCGCGACGCGCGCACTCGACCGGGTTCTGTTGTGGAACCACTACGTGATTCCGAACTGGCACGTGCAGGTCTTCCGCGTCGCCTATTGGAACAAGTTCGAAAGCCCGGAGATCCCGCCACGCTTTGGTTTGGGTATCAACACCTGGTGGATCGACCCCGGTCTGGCCACGGAACTTGAAGAAGCCGAAGAGGAACTGAAGGAATAGGCGCCCAGGAGACCGGGGCACCGCCATGCTGGCCTATATCGTTCGGCGCCTGCTGCTGATCGTTCCGACGCTGTTCGCCATCATGGTGGTGAATTTCGTGATTGTGCAGTTCGTTCCCGGCGGTCCGGTCGAGCGGCTGATCGCGGAACTGCAAGGAACCGGCGTCGACGCGACAGCGCGGTTCTCCGGCGCCAGTGGCGAAGTCGCCGCTACTACCGGCTCATCGACGGGTGCCGGCGGCGACAACGTCTATCGCGGCGCGCAGGGTCTCGACCCCGCGTTCATTGCCGAACTGGAGAGGCAGTACGGCCTCGACAAACCGCCGGTCGAGCGGTTCCTGCTGATGATGGGGAACTACCTTTCCTTCGACTTCGGCAACAGTGCCTTTCGCGACCGCAGCGTCATCGACCTGCTGATCGACAAGCTGCCGGTCTCGATCTCGCTTGGATTGTGGACCACCATCATTGTCTATCTGGTCTCGATCCCGCTTGGCATTACGAAGGCCGTGCGCGACGGCAGCAAGTTCGACATCTGGTCAAGCGGCGCGATCATTTTGGGTTACGCGATCCCCAGCTTCCTGTTCGCCATTCTGCTAATCGTCGTTTTCGCCGGCGGCTCCTACTTCAAATGGTTCCCGTTGCGCGGCCTGACCTCGCCTGGCTGGGATGACATGTCGCTGATCAATCAGATCCTCGACTACTTCTGGCATCTCGTGCTGCCGCTGACGGCACTCATCATCGGCAGCTTCGCGACGCTAACCATGCTGACCAAAAACTCGTTCTTGGATCAGATTAAGAGCCAGTATGTGGTGACAGCACGCTCCAAGGGGTTGGCCGAACGCCAGGTGCTCTACCGGCATGTCTTTCGCAACGGCATGTTGATCGTGATCGCCGGCTTTCCCGGCGCCATCATCGGCATCCTCTTCACCGGCGCGCTCCTGATTGAGATTATCTTCTCGCTGGATGGTCTTGGCCTGCTTGGCTACGAGGCCGCGATCAATCGCGATTACCCCGTCATGTTCGCCACGCTCTACATGTTCACCCTTCTGGGGCTGATCATGAACCTGGTCGGCGACTTGATGTACGTCGTCATCGATCCGCGCATCGATTTCGAAAGCCGGGACGTCGGCTGATATGGCGCTGGTCAACCTCGATCCCCTCAACCAGCGGCGCCTGCAGCAATTTCGCGCCAACCGGCGCGGCTATTGGTCGTTCTGGATCTTCCTGGTGCTGTTCTTCTTTACCCTGCCGGCAGAGTTCGTCGCCAACGATAAGCCGCTTCTCATCTGGTACGACGGCGGCGTTTATCTGCCGATCCTCAACGCCTATCCCGAGACCACATTCGACGGCGACTTCGAGACAGAAGCCGACTACCGCGACCCCTTCGTTGAGGATCTGATCAACGAGAAGGGCTGGATGGTCTGGCCGCTGGTGCCCTACAGCTACAACACCATCAACTACAACCTGCCTTCGCCCGCACCGAGCCCGCCAACGGCGGAAAACTGGCTGGGTACCGATGACCAGGGGCGCGATGTCGTCGCCCGCCTGATCTATGGCTTCCGCATATCCGTCCTGTTCGGTCTGGCGCTGACGTTCGTGTCCTCCGTCATCGGCGTCGCCGTCGGCGCGATCCAGGGCTATCGCGGCGGCTGGGTCGATCTGCTGGGCCAGCGCGCGCTGGAGGTGTGGTCCGGCATCCCGGTTCTCTACATCCTGATCATCCTGGCCAGCGTCATCATCCCCGGCTTCTGGACACTCCTCCTGATCATGATGCTGTTCAGTTGGACAGCGCTGGTCGGGCTAGTCAGAGCGGAGTTTCTGCGCGTCCGCAATCTCGACTATGTGCGGGCGGCAAGGGCGCTGGGCGTGCGCGATGGCATTATCATGTACCGCCACGCCCTGCCCAACGCGATGGTCTCGACGCTCACCTTCCTGCCGTTCATCCTGAACGGGTCCGTCGTCACCTTGACCTCGCTCGACTTCCTGGGCCTTGGCCTGCCGCCGGGCTCGCCATCTCTGGGTGAGCTCTTGAACCAGGGACGTGCTAACCTGCAGGCGCCGTGGCTCGGGTTGAGCGCGTTCTTTGTCATCGCCATCATGCTGAGCCTTCTGATATTCATCGGTGAAGCCGTGCGCGACGCCTTCGATCCAAGGAAAATGCCGCAATGAGTCTTTTGCAAGTACGCGACCTCACCGCTCGTTTCCGCGTCGAAAAGCGCGAAATCGATGCCGTGCGCAGTGTTTCCTTCGACCTCGACAAAGGCGAGACCGTCGCCCTGGTCGGCGAATCTGGCTCCGGCAAGTCGGTGACCGCGCTCTCGATCCTGCAGCTTCTGCCCTACCCGACCGCGAGCCATCCCAAAGGCAGCATCGTCTACAATGGCGAAGAGATGGTCGGAGCGAGCGACCGGCAGCTGCGCGATATTCGCGGCAACCAAATCTCGATGATCTTCCAGGAGCCGATGACCTCGCTGAACCCGTTGCACACGATCGAGAAGCAGATCGGCGAGGCACTTCTGCTGCACAAGGGCATGAACCGGTCGGACGCCCGCAAACGCATCCTGGAACTGCTCGATCTCGTCGGACTTTCCAACCTTAAGGGCCGGCTGGGCGACTATCCCCACACGCTTTCCGGCGGTCAGCGCCAGCGGGTAATGATCGCCATGGCGCTGGCCAACGACCCGGATGTGCTAATCGCCGACGAACCGACCACCGCGCTCGACGTCACCATTCAGGCGCAGATCCTGAAACTCTTGAAGGAACTGCAGGACCGTCTCGGCATGGCAATGCTGTTCATCACCCACGACCTCAACATCGTGCGCCACTTCGCCGATCGGGTCTGCGTCATGAATGACGGCCAGATTGTCGAGGCCGGGCCGGTGTCGGATGTGTTCGACAATCCCCAGCATGAGTACACGCGCCACCTTCTGGCGTCGGAGCCACGGGGCCGCCCCGATCCGGTACCCCAAGGCGCGCCCGAAGTCATCGAGGCCGACGACGTCAAGGTCTACTTTCCGGTCAAGGGCGGCGTGCTGCGGCGCACGGTCGACAACATCAAGGCGGTCGACGGCGTCACCATTAATCTGAAGGAGAGCGAGACGGTCGGTGTGGTCGGCGAGTCTGGATCCGGCAAGACCACATTGGGCATGGCCATCCTGCGCCTGATTGCGAGCAAGGGTGACATTCGCTTCGGCGGCGACGAGATACAGGGTATGGGCTTCAAGGAGCTCAGGCCGCTACGCCGCGAGATGCAGATCGTCTTTCAGGATCCTTACGGTTCCTTGAGTCCCAGGATGTCGATCAAGGACATCGTCGCCGAGGGCCTAAAGGTTCACGGACTTGGCAAGAGTGACACGGAGCGCCGCGATCGGGTCGCCGAAGCGCTGGAGGAAGTGGGCTTGGAAGCAGCGATGATGGATCGCTACCCGCATGAATTCTCGGGCGGTCAGCGCCAGCGTATCGCGATTGCCCGCGCCATGGTGTTGAAGCCGCGCTTTGTCGTGTTGGACGAGCCGACCAGCGCGCTCGACATGTCGGTTCAGGCCCAGATCGTCGAGTTGCTGCGCAAACTGCAGCGCGACCACAAGCTCGCCTATCTCTTCATCAGCCACGACCTGAAAGTCGTGCGCGCCATGAGCCATAAGGTCGTCGTCTTGAAGGACGGCAATGTGGTCGAACAGGGTGCGGCCGATAACATCTTTGATGCGCCGGAGACCGCCTACACGAAGGCGTTGATGGCCGCCGCCTTCGAGCTGCAGGCAACCGAGACCGGCGTCGTCGCAACCTGAACACCAAATCCGCTGCACGCCCGTCCCGGGGCGGCTATAGTCCGCGCCAACGGCAAACGCGGGAGTGACCGGCCATGGCGATGCTCTACATGAGCGGTTGGGAGAACGGCGAACATTGGGAGAGCCTGATGCGCCAGCACCTGCCCGATGTCGAGTTTCGCATCTATCCGGAAATCGGTGATCCCGCCGACATCGAGATGGCGCTGATCTGGCACGTGGCGCTCGACCAGCTGAAAACGTTCCCCAACCTGAAGCTGATCTCCTCTCTGGGCGCCGGCGTCGACCATCTGGTTGGCGAACGCCACCATCTGCCCGAAGGTGTGCCGTTGACGCGCCTGGTTGACCCATCGATGACGAGCCAGATGACGGCTTGGTGTGTCATGGCCGTCTTAAACCACCACAGGCGATGGGACGACTATCGCACGCTGCATCGCGAGCGCCGGTATGAAGAAATCGATGTCGCGCCGCCGGCAGCCGTGACGGTCGGCGTGCTCGGCCTTGGCGAACTCGGCGGCAGCGTTGCGCGTGCCCTCTTACCCATGGGTTACCAGGTCACCGGTTGGAGCAGATCGCCTAAGGACATCGAAGGCGTCCAGTGCTTTCACGGGGCTGATCAACTGACGGCGTTCTTGGCTGGCTGCGACATCGTGGTCTGTCTCCTGCCGCTGACCGACGAGACCCGTGGCATCTTGAACGCCGAGACACTCGCCCAAATGAAGCCGGGCGCCTTCATCGTCAACGGCGCGCGCGGCGCCCATATTGTCGAGTCCGACCTGATTGCGGCCATCGACGGCGGCCATATCGCCGGCGCCACGCTGGATGTCCAAACTCAGGAACCGATGGCGCCCGACCATCCCTTCTGGTTCCATCCACGCATCCTGACCTTCCCCCATGTCGCGGCGCTCACGATCGCCGAGACGTGCGCGCCGCAAATTGCCGAAAACTACCGGCGCATGAAGGACGGTCGCCCTCTGCTCAATCTGGTTGATATGGATCGCGGGTACTGATTTGTTCGGTTTGTTTCACCGGCCCCGTGAGCGGAAGCTGATCGAGACTAAGGCCGCTCAGGCGCCGACGAGCGGCACTTGCGAGACGTCGAGGCCGATCTCCTCGTAATAGCGCCGCGCTCCCGAGTGCAGGGGAATGCCGGCTCCCTTCAGCGCATTGCGCAATGAGATCTCCGAGGCGACTGGATGACCGGCATCCAAGATCTCGCGGCTATGTTCGTTCCACAGCGCGCTCGTGATGCCATAGACCAATTCGTCATCAATGGTCGCCGATACCGCCCATTGGGCGCCGACGCTGAGCGTCGGAACGATATCGGTCTCCGGATAGGCAACCGCGGAGAGGGAAAAGAACGGATAGACGATAACGATTTCGATCGCGCGCTGGTCGATGATCGGCAGCAGCGTCGCGACGTCGTCGGCGATCAAGCGCGACACCGATACGGTCGGCGCGCCGGCGACGATAAAGAACGCGTCGAGCTCGCCATCGCGCATCAGGCTCATGGCCTGGGGCGACTGCAGATAGATCGCATCAAAGTCGTTCTCGGTAAGACCATAAGCGCCAAGGATGATGCGGGCATCAGCCAGCGTGCCCGACCCCGGCGCGTCCAGTGACACGCGTTTGCCGGCAAGTTCCTCAACCGAGGTAATCCCGGCGCCCTTTCGCACGACGATCTGCACGACCTCCGGATAGAGGTTGGCGATCAGCCGCAGATTCCCGAGCGGTTCCTGATCGGCAAAGATGCCGTTGCCGTTATAGGCCCAGAACAGGATATCGGACTGGGAGAACCCTGATTCGAGCGTCCCCGCGTTGATCGCCTCGACGTTCGCGATCGACCCGTCCGTGGCTTGCGCGACCGCCACCAGGCCGGGCACGCCGCAACTGCCGCCCTTGCCGCATTCCCGTGACCCCGGCGGCTTGGAAATGACGTTCGCGACGACCGAGCCGACCGGGTAATAGGTACCGCCCGTGCTGCCGGTGCCGATGCGAAAAAAGGTCGTGTCCTGAGCAAGAGCCGGGGCCGACCAGGGCGCGAGGACGGTACCGGCGCCACCGGCCAAGAGGCCTAGGGTCCGGCGGCGGGTGACGTCCTGTTTCGACGCATTGCCCACGTCACAGCGCCTTCGCTCGGAGTTACGGATCGTGGCCGGCGCAAATCGGCACCAAGCCACCATCCCTTGGTACGGAACAATCATGACAAAGGGAAGGCAGAATCAAAGGTGGGACGGCGCTAAATCGCCGTCCCACCTCAGAAAATCGTGAACAAGATCACTTAGAGCAGATCCTGCGTTGATGAAATCGCTTCGCGATGTCGTCAAGACAGGTGAATCTGCTCTACTCATAGATGGAGAGCGGATTCACATGGTCGGATGGAACCGCCAAACGGTTCCATCTAACCATGATCCGCAATGCGTCGACGTTTGATCTTTTTGTAGACAACCGGCGCGAGTGACAGCAGCGCAAGGCCGACCAGGGCCGCGATCAGTTCAGGCGTCAGAACGCTGCCCAGCGAAACCTCCTCGGCGCTGTCAAAGATGCTGCCCAGCCCAGCGCCGACCGAAGCATAAACCCACGCGCCGGGGATGATGCCGATCAGGGTCGCCAGGACGTAGACGCGCAGCGAAATACCCATGAAAGCCGGCACCAGGTTGACGACGAAGAACGGGAACAGCGGCACCAGCCGGAGCACCAGCATGTAGCTGAGCGCGTTGTCGCGAAAACCGTCTTCCATCTTCGAGAACCACGGGCCCGCCCGCTGCCGCAATGACTGGCCGATCGCCGTGCGCGCGACCAGGAACACACCGGTAGCGCCTATCGTCGCGCCGATGACGGCATAGGCGGTGCCGAACCAGATGCCGAACAGGAAGCCGCCTGCGATGGTCAGGATCGTCGCGCCCGGCAGCGATAGCGCTGTCGAGACCGCATAGATCAGGACGAAAAGCGCGATGGCGGCCAGCTCGTTCTGGGCCACGAAAGCCTGCAGTTCGAAGCGATGCTCGCGCAACGCATCGAGCGTCAGGTACTTGTCGAGGCCCAGGGCGAACGCGGCGCCGATCGCGCCAACCAAGACGATGGCCGGCAGCCAGCGCTTGACCAACCCGCCGATCTTGGCGGCATGCGACACCGGGCTTACGGTTTCGTGCGACGTGGTCATAACAATCTCCTCCGCTGGCCCGGGTCTCAGCCCAGGCGCTGTAGCAGGCGAACGACCTTGCGTGTCCGTTCGGAAAAGAGCTGGGGCGTGTACCAGGCGCCAGCGGCCCGTTTGGAAACCTCCGACAAGGTCGGATAAGGCGCGATCATCGACGCCATGGCGCCGATCTTCATGCCCTGACCGACTGCCAGGACCCACGGCTGGATAAGCTCGCCGGCGTTCAAGCCGACGATGGTGGCGCCCAACACCCGGCCCTTGGCATCGGTCACGACCTTGATGAAACCGTCGGTCGCGCGCTCTGCCTGGGCGCGGTCGTTCTCGTCGAACGACCAGGTAACCGTGCGGACCTTGTCGCCCAAGCGGTCGCGGGCGACAGCCTCGTTCTGACCGACATGGGCCAGTTCGGGGTCGGTGTAGGTGACCCAGGGCACCGCCTTGGTGTCGACCTTGGCCGGCAGACGGAACAAGATGTTTCGTATGACGATACCGGCGTGATAGCCCGCCATGTGGGTGAACTGATACCCACCCGCCGCGTCACCGATGGCATAGACGCGTTTGTTGGTCGAACGCAGACGGTCATCCACCTTGATGCCGCGCCGCTCATACTCGACACCGGCCTTCTCAAGGTCCAGGCCATCCAGGTTGGGTTGGCGGCCGGCGGCAACCAGCAGATGACTGCCGGTGATGCGCTCTTCACCGTCACCATCGGTCAGGGTGACGGCAACGCCGTTCCCGTCCTTGTCAACGCGGACAATGCCGGCGCCCTCACGCAGATCAACGCCTTCGTCGATCAGACGCTTGCGCACGACGGCGACCGCATCGGGATCGTCCTTGGGCAAGATCTGACTGCGCTCAAGCACCGTAACGTGGGCGCCAAGCCGGTGATGGGCCTGGGCCATCTCGCAGCCGATAGGACCACCGCCGATGACGATCAGATGTTCAGGACAACTGGTCTGATCAAAGATCGTCTCGTTGGTGAAGTAGGAAACGTTGTCCAGACCGGGGATCGCCGGTGCGACAGCGCGCGAGCCGGTCGAGATAACGAAGCGTTTGGCGCGGATGACCTGATCGCCGACGGTGACCTCGCGAGGACCGGTGAAACGGCCGGCGCCCTGGATGACCTTGACGCCAAGACCCTCGAATCGCTCGACGGAGTCGTTCGGTTCGATGGCCTTGATGACGCCGTGGACGTGATCGTGCACCGCGGCAAAGTCGATTTCGGGCTCATGACCGTTGACGCCGAATCGGTCGCTCTTGCGCACAGCCTGGGCCGCCTTGGCCGCGGCCAGCAGGGACTTTGAGGGCACGCAGCCGTAGTTCAGGCAGTCGCCGCCCATCTTGTGCTTTTCGATCAGCACGACATCGGCACCCATCTGGCTGGCACCGGCGGCAACCGAAAGGCCGCCCGACCCGGCACCGATGACGCAGACATCTGTCGTAATGGTCTGTGACATGGTCTTCATGATCCCAAGGTTCGAGAGTTTGCCGAGGCCGTCGCTTAGCCTTCGACGACCAACTTGTAGTCGGGCGTGATGTTGAGCGGGCAGGAGTAGACGTACTCGCCTTCCGTCAGCTCGATTTCATAGTCCTGGGTGACACCCTCGTGCAGACCGCCACCGGAGACGGACGGCAGGAAGGGGCGGTCGATCACGCTCTCGGAACGCAGGTAGAAACCGAGCATGTAGGGAACGTCGGTGTTGGTGACGCGGAAGACGTACTTGCCGGGCTTCAGGTGTAGCGTGTTGTCGTCGCCAATCCGCTCGCCCTCGGTCTGAGCGTTGATCTCTTCGCAGTCGGCCTTGGCGGTCGGCGTATAGCCGTGATCGATGTTGCCTTCGGACTCAATGAATTGGCAGCCGGTCTGGGTCAGTTCGATAACCGTCACATCTTCGGCGGCCTGGGCCGAACCGGCGCTGGCGGCAAGCAGCAGGCCGGTGGAAAAAGCCGTCATATGGGCGGCGCGGGAAAGCAGGGACATCGGTAGCTCCAGTAGTTTTGAGTGTGGTCGGGATATCGGTGTGGCTGTGCCGAAGATGAAATATCGGGTCGGCCTCAATTCAATAGCCTGGGGCTATCAAAGGTCATAACGTGGGCTTGATCGCGCCGTTATCAGTGATGCGATTGGCCGTCTGAATCGCCATGTGGGGCGAACGGACCAGTCGGTGGCAACGGAGTAGAACACCCATGGAAATGCATCAGGCCCGCTATTTTCTGGCGGTATGCGAGACGCTCAACTTCACGCGCGCGGCAGAGCAGTGCCACGTCGCCCAGCCGTCGCTGACCAAGGCGATCAAAAAGCTGGAAGATGAACTGGGCGGCGAGCTGTTCCGCCGCGAGCGGGCCCGGACCCACCTGACTGATTTGGGCCGCATGATGAAGCCTCACTTGGAGCAGGTCGTCGAATCGGCCCAGCGCGCGACCAAGGACGCGGTAGCGTTCCGCACCCGCAAGAAGGCGCCGCTGAAGCTGGGGGTCATGTGCACCGTAGGACCGCGCCGGCTGATCCCCATCCTGCGTCAGTTGGAAGACGAACTGCCGACCCTTGATCTCAAGCTTCACGAATCATCGGGCGAGGATGTCGTGGCCAGCCTGATGGATGGTGACATCGATATCGCGGTGGCGGGCCTGGCCGCATACCCCGAGCGTATCGACGCCACGCCGCTCTTTTCCGAACGTTATGTTGTCGCCGTTCCCAAAGATCACCGCTTCGCCCGCATGAACGCGGTGCCCGTCGCCGAACTCGCTGGCGAACCCTATCTGGAGCGCCTGAACTGCGAGTTCGAGAGTTTCTTCGATGCGCTTGACGGCGATTGGGGCGGCAGCCCGATCATTCGCTACAGCAGCGGGCGCGAAGATTGGATCCAGTCCCTGGTCAAGGCCGGCATGGGATGTTCAATCATGCCGGAGTCCATGCCGATGATGTCGGATATCACGACCCGTCTCCTGGTCGAACCGGAGGTGACGCGCACAGTGCACATGCTGACCGTCGCCGGGCGGCGCCACACGCCGACGGTCGAGACCTTCACGCGCCTGGCGCGCCGCCACGACTGGGCGAGCGCGTTGTAGGGTGTTGTGTCGCTCATGCGACGGCGGCAACAGCCCACTCCCCTCCTCCGGGGCAAAACGCCGAGAGGCGTTTTCGCCGAGGCCACCCATGGCAGCATCCTCGGGGTGGCCGGGCGGGCGAGTGGGCCGGCAACGGCGCAAACTAGCTTACATCGGCGCGCGACGTCCGTCGTCTGCCTGCAGGATACCGCCGCGAATCGCGCCGGCTTCGCGGCTGCCGAAGAGAACGTCGTAGCCGGGCGGCAACTCTCGACTGTTGGGCATAGCAAGCCAGAGGCGGTACAGGCGGCGGATTTGCCCGGCCGCCGGGTCATCCCGGAACGCGCCGCGGGCATGATAGATGACGTGGTTGTTGAGGAACTGGATGTCGCCCTTCTTCAGCTCCATCTCGAAACACATTTCCTCGCCCAGCTCGGCCAGAAGATCGAGCGCCGCCCACTGGTCGTCGCGCATCGTCGGCACGCCGGCGAGGTTCTGGGCGGCCTCGACATAAGTCCTGGAGTAGTGGCTGGAGAACCGGCCCTCATGGACGCCGAACACAGGCAACGCATAGGTCGCATCGACACCGCCAGCTTCCTCGCCCAGCCGGCTGCGCATGATGTCGTCGTAGAGGACAGCCGCGAGATCGGGGCGCCGGCGCACCATTTCGTCATGGATGGCGACGGCGCTGGCGACGCGGCTGGTGCCGCCTTCGGCCGCCTCGCCGGCGCACAGAAGACCAACCACATCGGTACGGTCGGTGTGCCAGCGCAGCAACTGCGTCGATTGCGCCCGGGCACGCGACGACAAAAACGTGCCGCCATCTCTGTCGACCATCTGGCCGCGCTTGGCACCAACCTCCGCGCCCTCGTCACATATCAGCCCCATCACTTCGCCATGGGCGTTCTGATAAACCGGCGTGCCCAGGTTAAGGCCGAGACCCCAGAACAGGCGGCGCAAATCGGCATCGTCGTAACGCTCGACCGGCACGCCGGTGAGCTTGACAACACCACGCCCGTTTTCAAGTTCGTCGGCGGCCTCAGCCAATTCAATGGCGAGACGGGTGAAGGCAAAGTCGCCACGTTTCAGATCCTGGAGCACGGCAGGGCGTCTGTGTAGCGCGGTGACCGCGTCGTCCAGCTCACTGAGCGCGACCGGCGACAATGGGCGTATCCAGTCACGCTCCAGCATGAGATCCCGGCCGTGCCACGCGGCCGGACCGCCGAGTATGCTGGGGGTCGCCATGGCCTAACGATGCCCGCAAATGTCCAATAGGTAAACTGAGTCGCCTTCTAGGCGCCGGGCGGTCATGCTGTGGTTACCTCACGTGCCAACCAATAGACGAGACGCCATGACCGACACCCTGACCCAAGCGCCCGGCAAGCCGTGCGCGACCTTCCTCGACTTTCCGCTTGCTCTCGACCTCGACAAACTTGACGCCGACATCGCGATCCTGGGCATTCCCTTTGGCATGCCCTATTCGCCACCGGAACAGGCGAACGATCAGAGCCGGGCGCCCGACGCACTGCGCCAAGCCGCCATGGATGTGAGTTACACGCTGAATCACTATGACTGGGACCTCGGCGGCCCGTTACTGGACAACCGGAGTATCAAGGTCGTCGACTGCGGCAACGTGACCGCTGATGCCTATGACGCGGCCCTCCATTACAAACGGGCAGAGGCTGCCGCGCGCAGGATTTTCGATGCGGGCGCGGTGTTGGTGACCATCGGCGGTGACCACGGCATTCCGATCCCGGTCATGCGTGCGCTGGAGAACCATGGGCCCATCACGCTCGTCCATGTCGACGCCCACCTGGACTGGCGCCACGACGTGAACGGCGTGACCGACGGGTACTCAAGCCCGATTCGTCGAGCGTCTGAAATGGACTGGTTCGGCGATATCGTCCAGATCGGCTTGCGCGGCATCGGCAGCGCGCGACAGGGCGAAGTCGACGACGCACGCGACTATGGCTGCGACATGATCACGGCCTATGAGCTACACGATATGGGGATGCAGGCGGTGCTCGACCGCATTCCCGATGGCGGCCCCTATTACCTGACCATTGATGCGGACGGTTTGGATCCGACTATCATGCCGGCGGTCATGTCGCCAACGCCGGGCGGTGTGACGTGGGAACAGATGCACAAACTGCTCCATGGACTGGTGAAGAAGGGCCGCGTCCTGGGCATGGATCTGGTCGAGATCGCGCCCAGCCACGACGTGCGCGATCTGACGCTGATCTATGCCGAACGCCTAATCTGCAACTTCATCGGCGCGACGGTCAGGGCCGGCTACTACGACTAGTCGATGTTTGGCGGAGTGATGCCGAGCTCCTGAGCGAGCTTCAGGCTGTCGTCCCAGCACAGGCGGTCGATCTGGACCTCGCCGGTCTCCAACGCCTTCTTGCGGCGCGCAAAGCTGCCTTCGCCGGGAATGCGGATGGCGTCAACGCCCGGCGCCTTCTTCGACGCGCGGATCGCTTCCATGCGCGCGGTCACGGCGGCTTTGAACGTCTCGGCATCGCCGAAGATGTTGGGATCGATGGCGATCAGCAGATGCCCCTTATGAGCGTCCTTCTTGGTGATGTGGTCCAGCCCCATATCAGCGCCGACCAGGGCGCCCGACAGGAAGTCGATCATCAACAGGAGACCATAGCCCTTGCTGCCGCCAGGATTGATTGCCCCGATATCCAGGGTGTGGCCAATACCGGTGCAGACCTGGAACGGATCGGTGGTCGGGTTACCGTCGGCGTCAGCCACCAGGCCCTCGTCCATCTGGGCTTCATAGCGTTGGGAGTAACGTACGTAGGTCGGCAGGGTGACGCATGGCGTGAAGTCGGTCAGGAACGGATCGCCGGTAGACGGCACAGCGCAAGCGAGCGGGTTGCTGCCGATGATTGGCTGGGTCCCGCCGAGCGGATGGACGACCGGCACGTTGTCGTCGGAGAAGATCATGCCGACGAGGTCGTGACGCGCGATGCGTTCGGCGTAGAGGCCGGCCTGAAAGGCGTCGTGGCTGTGATAAACGCCGACGATGGCTGTGCCGGTCTCCTTGGCCTTCTCAACGGCGACGTCGCAGGCCTTCAAGACGGCGATCGGGCCGGGTCCGCGCTTGCCGTCGATCAATGCATAGCTCGGCCCCTCCTTGGCGACCACCGGCTTGGCGCTGGGGTCAGCCTTACCGGCCATGTACTTCTGCACATGGGTGTTGATCAGATGGTTGAAGCCCTGCACGTAGACGCCACGCAGATCGGATTCCAGGTGGATGTCGGCAAGTGTTCCCGCGGTTTCGTCATCGAATCCGACAGCGCGCAGGATGTCCTCCATGAAGGCCCGCAGCACATCGATCTTCACGGGTCGGCTGGTGGTGTTGAGCATGGCTTATCTCCCGTTCCCAAGACGTCGCTTCGAAACTACTTTGGCGCCGTCCTGAAAAGAACCGCAACATTGATGCTATTGCGTGTATAGTTATGAAACATTCCAGATAGAGGACCCGACAATGGGGACCGTTGCATGGTGCGCTTCTCCGGCCATATAGGCGACGTCGACTTGCATCTCTTGCGGGTGTTTCGAACGGTCGCGGAGTGTGGCGGCGTCAGTGCCGCGGAAAACGCTTTGAATGTCGGCCGGTCAACAATAAGCCGACAATTGAGCGACCTCGAGACACGTCTCAATCTTCGCCTGTGCGAGCGTGGGCCGGCGGGATTTCGCCTGACCGAAGAAGGCCGCGTGGTCCTGGAGCGTGCCGGCGATCTGATGGTGTCGATCGAGAACTTTCGCCGACACATTCACGAGATCCATCAGGAGATCGCCGGGACGGTCATTGTGGCCGTTGCCGACGCCACCGTGCCCAATCCGGCGTTCGACCTGCCTGGCGCCATCGCGCAGTTCCTGAAGAAGGCACCAGGGGTCACCGTCTCGCTTCGCAAGGTGTCACCGGAAGACATGGAGTCGGATCTCATCAACCGACGCTGCCATTTAGGCCTGAAACCCGTTCTCGCGCGCAAGAAGGGGTTCTTTTACCGACATCTCTACGATGAGTTGGACTTGCTTTACTGCGGATTGCGCCATCCACTGGGCGCGTCGAAAACCACGCGCCCCACGCTGGCAGCCGTCAGATCCCAAGACTTCGCAGCGCTTTCCTATGACTCCGGCTTTTCGGCAACGCTTGCCGACCTCAAAGTCCGGCCAAGTGCATACGCCAATGACCTCGAAGGCCTAGCAACGCTGATCCTGACAGGCGGTTATCTCGGGTTCTTACCCGAAAGCTACGGCAGCATCTTTACCGATCGCGGCACCATGACGGCGCTCAACGGTTCGCGACTGCACTACACCATTCCATTTCAGGCGATCACACTGGCCCATGAAGAAAAAACGATCGCTATCAGCCTGCTTCTGACCTGTCTTGACCAAGCCGTAACGGAACAACAGACGGAACGCTAGGTCGCGTAGTCCGGTTCCTTGGCATCGATCAATCGACGCATGGCGCCAAAGTGCTGTTCGCTGTGGCCGTCGCGCGCCTGCGCCGCCATCGCCTTGGCGACATCGTCGGGGATCTGGGCCAGGTCACCACCGCCGTTCATAGCCAATACCTGATACATGCAGGCGCGCTCGAGCTGATAGAGATCGACATAGGTGTTGGCGACGTCGGGGCCAGCGACCATGGCGCCGTGGTTGCGCATCATCAAGACCCGCTTGTCGCCCATGGCATGGGCCATGCGCTTGCCCTCGTCCTCGGAGTTCAACAGACCGTCATAGACTTCGAAATAGGCGACGTCGTCATGAAACTGAGCCGCCTGTTGCGACGAACAGGTGTCGAGGCGCACGTCCTTCTTCATCGACAAGGCGGTGATATAGGGCGCGTGAACATGCATCAGGCACTTGGCCTCCGGCACCGCCTGATGCACTGGGTAGTGGATGATCCATCCGGCGACCGTCGGCCGGGTCTCGCCCGACACCGGTTCGCCGTCGGGCCCGACGGCGGCTAGATTGCTGGCGGTGACCTGGGACCAGTGCACGTAGCCCGGCGAGATCAACATGACGTCGGGATCGTCTGGCGACATCACGCTGAAATGGTTCCACGTGCCTTCGTTCAAGCCGTCGCGCACCGCCAGGCGGTGGGCCGCGGCAAGATCGCGGCGTGCCTCTAACTCGCGGCTGTTCTGCATGACCTTGTTCCACTGAGGTGAAGAGACGCTGGGTTAGAGCTTGCTACTGCCCGGCGCCGATGTCACGTGGATCGAATGGCGGCAGCGGCGCCAGGCCGCGCAAGAGATCGCTCGCCCGCTCGGCAATCGCCACGACAGCCGCGTTCACAGGCCCTGCGGTAATCGACGGCATGACCGAGGCGTCGATGACATAGAGTCCTTCAACACCGCGCACCGCAAGATTCGGACCGACGACTGCCGGCTCGCCGCCACCCATGCGGCAAGTCCCGACCGGATGGTGATGGGTGAAGGCGGCCTGCGCCAAGAAGGCCAGGCGGTCTTGGCGGCTGCGGACGGATGCGGCGGGCAGAAGTTCAACATCGCGCCAGTCGTCAAGGGATGCCGCCGCGCCCACCACCCGCGCCCTGTCGAGCGCATGCAGATAGGCCTCGCGATCGGCCTCCTCGGCCAGATAGTTGGGATCGATCCGCGGAGGGAGAAGCGGATCCGCCGATGTGAGCTCCAATCGACCCCGGCTTTTGGGATGGGTAAATCCGAACATGATCGTGTAAGCCTCGCCCACGGGCGGGGCCTCGAAACACTCGGTCACCACCGGCAGGACGACACAGGCAAGCGCGACCTCCGGCACCCCACTGCTGCCGCTGTCGATGTACATCAGCGATTCCGAATGCTGATAATGGCTCGCCGGCACCGGCCGTTTAGCGCGGTAAAGATTGCCACCAGAGAGCAGGTGATCGTGCAGGTTCTCGCCGACCCCTGGCAGGTCGGCCACCATATCAATGCCCAGAGAACGAAGGTGTATGGCCGGACCGACGCCCGAGCGTGACAGGATGACCGGCGAACCGATGGCACCACCGCACAGAATGACCGCCCGATCGGCTTCGATCATACGTCCCTCGCCGTCCTCAAGAACCGCGACACCCGTGCATCGGTTGGCACCGTCGAACACAGCTCGGTCGACAAGACACCCTGTCCGGACATGAAGGTTGGGACGATCGATCGCCGGCCTCAGATAGGCATCGGCGACACTCTGCCGCTTGCCGTCGGCAATCGTCAGCGTGTTCAACGTGGGGCCGATCATGCATGGCCCGTTGTGGTCGCTGGTCGGCGCGATACCGAGACTCTCGCCGGCTGCCATGTAACACATCGTCAGCGGATGCGGTTTGTCCGGCCTGATCAACGTGATCGGGCCGCTATCGCCATGGTAGGCGGACCCTGGATCATCGGAGTTCTCGGAACGGATGAAGTAGGGCATGAGATCGGCGTAACCCCAGCCATCGCAACCGTCGGCGACCCAACCCTCGAAATCGCTGGGGTGACCGCGTACATGCGCCATGGCGTGAAGCGCGCTGGATCCGCCGATCACACGGCCGCGCGGCCAGGCATGGCGCCTCCCGGCGCTGTGGACCTGAGGTTCGGTCTCGAATCGCCAGTCAATCGCAGATCCCTGCAGAGACGGCCATTGGGCGGGGTCGGCGATGCGGGGATCGCTCGCCGGGCCGCCTGCCTCCAGCAGGCAGATAGAGGCCGCGTCGTATTCGCTCAGCCGCGCCGCCAAAACGCAACCGGCTGTCCCCGCACCGACAATGACATAGTCATATGCCACGGCGCTGGGAGACCCGAGGTCCTAGCGGCCGACGCGCTCGGCCCAGCCCGGCTGATCGCAGATCGCGCCCAGAAACTCCAGCATGGTGTGGGCGCCCAGATAGGACGTGATGCCGGTTCCCACGTCGAGTTGCGGGTTGACTTCGACGAAGTCAAAACCGACGACCTGCATGTGCGCGGCGATCGCGCGCAGGATGTCGCGCAGTTCGGCATAGGTCATGCCGTTGGGCTCGGCCGAGACGCAGCCGGGAATGAGCGGCATGTCGAAGACGTCGACATCAATGGAGACGTAGACTTTCTCACCCTTGGGCAAGGTCTCGACAAAACCTTGCGGGCCGTGCTCATAGATCTCACCCATGGTGACGATACGGCTGCCTTCGGACTTGGCGTCGGAGAACTGCTCAGCGGAGCTTCTGAGACTGCGGATGCCGATCTGCGTCAGGCTCAACACATGCGGCATCGGCTTGATGTGCCGGAACGCGTGGCCGTTGGTGAACCGGAGGTCATGGACGAAGGGCGCATAGTCCATGTGCGCGTCGAAATGCAGGACATGGATAGGTTCCGAAAACGCGCGCACGATCGGGTAGGTGATCGCGTGGTCGCCGCCGATGATGACCGGCACGGCGCCGCGGTCGAGAATCGCTTCGACATCGGCGGTGATGAAATCGAACGTCTTTTCGACATTGGTCGGCAAGACATCGACGTCGCCGACATCGACAATACGCCGGTTCTGCAGCTCCCACGTCAGATAGTGTTTATCGGTGTTGATGTCGTAGTAACCACCAGCATCGAAGCGCAGCGAGTGCTCACGGATCGAGCGCGGCGCGAAGCGTGATCCCGCCATGAATGGCGAGCCTTCGTCAGTCGGCACGCCGAGCACCGCGATGTCGGCATCCAACGTCGCGATATCGTCGCAATAGTCGCACCGCAGGAATGTCGGGACACCGACGAATGGTTGGTTTTGACGGTCTGGCCGCCCCTGCATGTTGATTTGCATCGTGCCCCCCCTGTTTACGAAGTCACAAGACTAGGATGACAACTGGAGAATGGGAAACGATCCGTTATGCTGCGAACCATGACAGCATTCCGTATCGTCGACGATCGGTTTGGTCAGATGATCGACCAAACCCAAGGGCTTGAAACGCTGGCCCAAGGCTTTCGCTTTACCGAAGGCACGCTCTGGCACCCCACGCTGCGTCACATCACCTTCAGCGATATCCCGTCGAACAGGGTACATCGATGGTCGGTCGATACTGGCGAACTGACCACGCTGCGCGACCCGTCGGACATGACAAACGGCATGGTCTACGATCGCGAGGGCCGATTGATCATGTGCGAGCACGCGACTAGCCGCGTCACGCGTTGCGAGCACGACGGCACGATCACCGTGCTTGCCGACAGATGGCAGGGTTCGGAGTTGAACAGCCCGAACGACATCGTGGTCGATGAGTCCGGCGCCATATGGTTCACCGATCCCCTGTATGGGCGCGGCGATCACACGGGCATCGAACGTGAACCCGCTCTGCCGTTTCAGGGCGTGTTCCGCATCGATCCGGCGGGTTCACTGCACCTCGTCGCCGACGATTTCGAAGGGCCGAACGGCCTTTGTTTTTCGCCCGACAAACAAAAGCTCTACATCAACGACAGCGAGCGCGAGCACATCCGCGTCTTTGACGTCGCCACAGACAGCGCCCTTTCCGGTGGCGCCATCTTCGCCGAAACCTCCAATCTCGACGGCACGTTGGACGTGGGCTATCCCGACGGCATGAAGGTCGATGCAGTGGGCAACGTTTGGTGCACGGGCCCGGGCGGCGTGCACGCCTTCGATCCCGCGGGCACGTTGCTCGGTGTGGTCCTGACGCCCGAGGCAACGGCTAACTTCTGCTTCGGGGACGACGATTTACGGACGCTCTTCCTGTGCGCCGGAACGGTGTTTCTGCGTATCCGTCTTGGTCAGGCCGGACACCCTGTGTTCGAACCTGGTTAGACAACTGGCCGGCACACCGCCACCGGTTCAAACGTCAGAACACGCCCAGGCTTAGCTGTCGCGCGACGGCGGTCATCTGGTTTTCCTGCCCGTCCGGTCCCGGCGTTCCCACGAATGCGACCACCATGTCACGTTCCGGCGCCACGTAGAGGCCTTGACCGCCATAGCCCCCCTTGAAGAAGTCGCCATCGGACATCACGAAATCCCATTGATAGGTGTTGTGGCGCGGCTGCTCGCCAAGCTGCTCGGTCAGTTCCGGCCCCAGCGAACCGCGCATGAAGATCTCGGGGCGTCCGCCGTTGAGGATCTTGTCGAGAGCGCTGTCGCTGATAACTGGATCGGACGTGCCCGCCCGCCCCGTCGGTGTGAAGAGCAGCCCGACGCGCAGCACGTCGCGCAGGGTTGCCGACATACCGCCATGGGTCGCCGGCGCGTTGGCGTTGCGGGAGACCGAGATCACCGCATCAGACTCCGCGCCGATCTTCGTCCAGATCTCATCGCTCAGGATTTCGTTAAACGGCCGGCCGGTCACCGTCTCGACAAGCCAGCTCAGCACGAAGGTGTCGACGGAGGTGTATTCAAAGGCCTGACCGGCCTCTATCCCGCGCGCCAATGTGGGCATATAGGCATAGGGCGTCTCGCAAGTCCGCTCCGTCGGCGCCAACCACCCCAAACTGGCCTCATAGTGGTAATAAGGCTGTTCCGGGTTTGAGTAGGCGTCGGGGATACCTTCCTCTGGACAATCGATACCGGACGCCATGTCCAACACGTCGAGCACGCTCGTGCCCGCCCACGCCGAATCGCTGAGCGCAGGCAGATAGTGTTCGATACCTAGTTTCACGTCGACCATGCCGCGATCTTCAAGGATCGCCACCAGCGCGGAGACCATGATCTTGGTCACCGACATCAAGAGGTGCTTGTCGAACGGGCGCATGCGGGGATAACGCTCGAAAACGATCTCGCCGCCTTGCGCAATGACAACACCGTTGACCGGCGCCGTGTCGACATATTCGTCCATCGGCATGGTGCCCAACCTGCTTTTGACAGGAAAACGCGCGACCTCATCGCGCAATGCGTAGTCCAACGTGGATACCGGGCCGCTGCGGTGAATCATCGCATGGGGAAAGAACTCCTGGAGGTGCAAGAACGTGTAGTACATGAGGTCCGGATCGTCGGACCAGTTCTGCAAGCTCACCCGCCGGTGAAACGCGGCGGCATCATCGGCGCTGTAACGCATGGGTTCGACCATCCTTCAACATCCTCCGGCAAACCGGGCGACCAAGTACGTGCGCCCCAGGGCGAGATTGAACCGGGGACCATACCGCATTGCCATGCCAGCCTGGCGATATGAAATTCGGCGCAGCAAAAGGTGATTGCTTCGCGGCCTGCACCAACTATCGCCACGCGCGATGTGGCCGAGGGCTAAAGGCTATCGGCACTGAGGGCCCGGTTCAGGACGTTGCGCGTTACGGTCTCGATTTGGTGATCGCGCTCGATCAAGCCATTGACCCACTCGCAGGTACCCGCGTTGAACACCTCGCCCTTGCCTTTGGTCATGGTTGCGATCATGCCGGAGCCGCGGCGCGTCCGGTCGACGGCTTCCGGCGACGGCCCGCCGTAGAGGATCTCGG
This sequence comes from Pseudomonadota bacterium, assembly GCA_039028155.1. Lineage (NCBI taxonomy): Bacteria > Pseudomonadati > Pseudomonadota > Pseudomonadota bacterium. The sequence continues at coordinate 137,858 of JBCCIS010000005.1, read as the reverse complement.
CGGCGAACGCACCGTCGAGCTCGCCGATAAAGAACACCGAACCTTCGTGGCCGTGATCGCCTTCGACACAGGTCGCCAGCGACATCGCCTGCACCTCGACGGAGTCGGGCGCGCCGTCCTCGCCTGTCGGGAACACCAACCCATCGCGCATCGTATAGTCGAGCCCATCGACCTCATAGCCGAACACGTGGGAGGCCCCGCCCAACACGTCACCGTAGTAGACATCGGCGCCCTCAAAGACCCAGTGATCGGGGCGATAGACAACGAAACCGCCAGGACCGCGCGGCACGCAGTTGCCGAAACTTGCGTAGACTCCGCGCAGACCATTGAGGCCAACGGTCGTGGCGCCCGGTCGGCCGACCAGGGGGTCCTCCCACGCACTGGTCAGGAGATGGGAGTCCTGGGTCTCGCGGATCGGATCCTCATCGCGGGCGCGGTACTTGTAACAGACCTGGCGGCGTCCCTCGTCCTCCAGGCGCACCTGCCACAGGAAGTTGCCGCCAAAGCGCGCGAGATGACCGCCCGCGTCGACATAGGCGTCGATCGCATCGCGCATGGCCCAGCTCCAGTATTCGTCGTGGCCGACCACGACAACGCAGGCATAGCCGTCGAGGATGTCCGGGCAGTAGTGCAGGTCGGTCTGGGTCGCCATATCGACAGAGAAGCCCTGTCGCTCCGCCCAGCCGTAGAAGTGACGGTCATAGCTGGCCCAGCCGGCCGACCCGTACTTCTTGCTGAAGCCGTTCGCATAGGCCCAGTCCAGGTGCGGATAGCGCGGCACTGCATTCAACGCCGGTATGCCGCGATGGGTCGTGCGCGGCGCACCGGTCGGCAGCCAGCAGAAACCCCTACTCCACGGCCGCTGAGTGCTGACCTCCGGCGCGAACTGATCACCGCCCGGCCCGGTGATGCCATCATAGTGGTTCGAGCCGCCCCAGTCGTTATAGGCCAGCCAGGTACTGGTCGCGGCGACCTGCAGGATGTCGCCCTTGGGCCGGTCAGGACCAGCGCGCAAGGCGAACCAGAGGTCGTTCGATACGGCCTTGGTCCCACTGCCTGCCGACAGCCTTATCCGGTAACCGCCTGACGGCCAGTCCTCAGGTATCGCGACGTCATAGCCGACCGGCCAATCGCACCCCTTCACCGAACAGTCCGACGGCGTCTCATGGAAATGCCCAGGAACCGTCACAGCGTGAACGGCCACCAGCGTGCCGCCATCGCGCTGAATGTCGATCGTCAGTTCCGGCAGAGACGTGTTGAGGTGAAGACGAAGCGTGTCACCTGACTGATAGCTCAGCTGATCCGCATAACCCCAGACCTGAGGGATGCCCGGGTCGTTGCTGGCACACTCGTAGACATTCCTTAGGCTGCGGTTTGTGAGCGGCCCACCGACCGGAGTCTCTCGCGCTTCATCTCTCGCCATGCGTGCCCCGACGTCATTATCCCCGACCGAGATAAAATGTTCGCACAACAGCCGGCATAAGGCTCGCATAGAAGCACAGAAAGACGACGATCCCGGCGATGCTGAGTTGCACCGTCTTTTGCCGGATCCCATCGACCGCCGCGGCGGCAGCGAAACTGAGGATGGGCAGCAGTGCAAGGTAGTATCGGCTCTGTGCTGCACTCAGATGCAGACGCTCGACATGCAGATCATACGCAAAGGCCAGGTGGATCGGCAGGACCACAACCAAGGCGGCAAGCGCCGACACGGCAATCCACAAAGAAGTCCGTGACAGGCTGAACCAGCAGGCGACAACACTGAGGCCGACCAAAAACAAAAGATGCGTGCGTTCAAGTGCGTCGGCGGGCTCGTAGGCTGACCAAGTCGTTCCCAGGGCCTCGACGAACCACTTGGTATAGCGCCAGAAGTTCCACGGTTCGCTGCCCGCGATCTGGGCGGCATGAGACGACAGGTCAACCGGAATGACCGCGCCGATTTCGACGAGGTTCGTCAGATAGGGCGACATCCCGATCAGACCGAACACGATGACGGTGATGATGTGGCGTAGCCACTGGGCCTGGCAGCCCGGCCAGTCGCGGATGGCGATGACGTGGACAGCGAGCAAGTAAAGTCCCACCAGCAAGCCGGCGTTCAGCTTCGTCAGGGCAGCGACAACAAATGCCAGACCGGCCAGCAAGGCGGATCCGTAGCCTGGTCCGCGATCGAGCAGTCTCAATGATGCCAACAAGGCCAGGGCACCAGCCACCAGTGAGACCACGTCATTGCCAACCGAGCCCGCGACGACGCTCGCCATCGGGCACAAGGCCATAAGGGAAGCTCCGGTAAGGAAACCCGCATCAGTTGTCATGCGGCTGATCAAGGCCGTGATGACCAGGAGAATGGCGAACGCGCCTAGCGTTACGCTGAAAATCCGGATGGCGACGATGTCGGTGCGGTCAATGTGTTCCCCGATGAGAACCGATGCGAGTGAGTAGAATGCCGGCGGATGGCTCAGATAGTTCTGTTGGTCGGTCCATTCATCGAGATTGTCGCCGTTTAGAAGGCTGATGCGGTCTTGATGTGCGATGAACGCTGGGTCGTCCCGCATAGCCTTGATGTAGGAGAGATGTGCAAGTTCATCGAACTCTGTTGGAAAGGGCGTGTTCACGGCGAAGAGGGCAGCGCCGATCAGATAGACAACGACGAGGACAGAAGCGCAGAGCCACGTCGACTGATGTCTGTCTGTAGTTGCATCCATGACGCCAGATACAACCATTACTTCGATAGAGTCTACCTATTCGGTTAAGTTGTACAAATAATTCGATAAATCTTTCAATGAGTGTGTTCGCGATCACACAATACCAACCGGCGGTGAATTTGGCCTGAACTCTCGCTGAGGTTCTGTTAACGGTTCTGATTCGGCCTTAGCTTCTTAACCGGGAGTTACAGGTTACAAAGAGCGACTCTACCCCACCGGGGCTGATCGGCGGCCAACGACGATGCCCTGTTGATTCAGGCCTGTCCGGGTTATCGATCTACCCGTTGATCCGCGCGCACAAAGGGCTTAAACCCCTCTCAGGTTTTGTTTTTTATCCCCACCCACAAGCGTGTGATCGCCGATTGATCATGCCTGGGTGGGCGTGTACAAACCCCCTTTAGTCTTATGGTCAAGTGCGCGTGCGGCTCGTCGGGCCGCCTCCTGTGAGCACGATGGAGCCCTGCCTTGTCGTCAACGTTTGACACCGTTGCCCAGATCATTTCTGAAACCTGCGATCTGCCGCTCGAAGACATCACGCCCGAGAGCCATGCAATCGACGATCTGGAGATTGATTCCCTTGATTTTCTCGATGTCGCCTTCGCCATCGATAAGGCCTTCGGTATCAAGCTGCCACTCGAGCAGTGGACCGAGGAGGTCAACGAGGGGAACACCCCTGCCGAAGAGTACTTCGTGCTCGGCAACCTGTGCCGCCATATCGACGAGTTCGTCGCGGCGAAACCGGCCTGAGGCCGTCGATTATCCTTGGCGGGCTGCACCGCCTGGGCGGTGAGTAACGAAAGGCGCCATGCGGCTCGAATTTTTCGACATGATCGATCGCGTCACGGCCTATGATGCGGCCTCGAAGACGTTGGCGGCGACATCAACGGTGCCGATGGAAAGTCCGGTGTTCCAGGGTCACTTTCCCGGTTACCCGCTTGTTCCCGGCGTGCTTCTGACCGAAACCATGGCACAGGCGTCGGGGTATCTCATACTGGCACTCAACGGATTCACCAAAATGCCGTTTCTGATGGCGGTCGACAGCGCGCGGTTCCGGACATTCGTTGAGCCGGGCGCGACGCTTGAGACATCAGCCGAGTTCGACATCGAGGGCTCCGGCTACGCTTCGACCCGCGCCAGCATCAAAAGCGACGGCAAGGCGATCTGTAATGGTGAATTGCGGTTTCGCATCATGCCGTTTCCCGCCGAACTGGGCGATCTGATGAACGAGCGGTCTCGCGCGATCGGATTGGATCTCCTGACCGATGGAGGCCATGCGTGACGCAGGCAAAACGAAAGGTTGCGATCACAGGCATCGGCCTGGTGTCGAGCCTGGGCGAAGGGCTCGAGCCACATCTGGCGGCGCTTGACGGCGACGTCGCGCCCCATGTCGACACGGAAGGTTTTTCGCCCTACCCCATCCACCCACTCGTGGAACTCGACCTCTCGCAACAGATACCCAAGCGCAGCGACCAGCGTCAGATGGAAGCCTGGCAGCGGCTCGGCGTCTACGCAGCCGGCCTGGCGTTGGATTCAGCCGGCCTGAAGGATGACGAGGCGGCCAAGGACGTGCTGGAGGTTCTGGTGGCCGCGGGTGGTGGCGAGCGCGATCACGAGGTCGACGCGGCAATCGCGACCGGCATCCGCACCGTCGACGAAAAGGCCGCCTATCTGAACGAGCACCTGATGAACGACCTGCGCCCGACCATGTTCCTGGCGCAGCTCTCCAACCTCTTGGCCGGCAACATCTCGATCGTTCACAGCGTCACCGGCGGATCGCGGACCTTCATGGGCGAAGAGCAGGCCGGCGTCGACGCCATGCGCGACGCGGTCGACCGCATCGCCTATGGCCAGTGCGACGCCATCCTGGTGGGCGGCGCCTATAACGCCAGCCGCCGCGACATGCTGCTGTTGCTGGAGTTTGCCGGCTACGTCCACAAAGGCGCGTTCGAGCCGGTGTTTTCCAATGCCCGCGACGGCATGATCATGGGCAGCGTCGGCGCCTTCGTGGTGCTGGAAGCCGGCGATGCCGCCAACGCGCGCGGTGCCAATGTCATGGCGGAGGTCGCCGGCGTCGCCTCAGGCTGGGCTCGGCGTGAACCGGGCGAGGTCAAGGCCACCCTGGACGCATTGATCGCCGAGCTCGGGCCGTATGACGATGAGACGCGGGTGATCTCGGCGGCCAGCGGTGTCCCGCCATGGTCGGCCGAAGAACGGGCGGCAGTCGCCTCGGCCTTACCGGATGCCGATATGACCGCGGTCGGCGATCTTGTCGGCCATGGGCTCGAAGCGGCCTTTCCGGCGGCGGTCGCGATGGCGGCCGCGCTTGTCGGCGCCGGCAAAAGCACCGACATACTGGTCACCGGCGCGGCCCACTGGCGCGGCGAAGGCGCCGCGCGCATTCTGTCACCTGGCAAAGGAGACGCGACATGACGAGCGGCACGACACGCGATCACCTGGGAAGGCCGGTGGTAGCGGTTACCGGCTTCGGCATCATTACCTCACTGGGCCAAGGCAAGGACGACAACTGGCGCGAACTGAGCGCCGGCACCTCCGGCGTGCATGCGATCACGCGTTTCCCGACCGAGGGCTTGAAGACGACGATCGGCGCGACCGTCGACTACGCGGTCGAAGCCCCCTTCTCATCGCCGGAACTTTCCGAGCGCCTGGCAGCCATTGCCGCCGAAGAGGCGATTGCGCAGAGTGGCATAGGCTCGAAGGGCGATTTCCCAGGACCCCTGGTCATGGCCGTGCCGCCCTTGGAACTGGAATGGCCGCAGCGGATTGGTCTGGCCGAAGAATCGGGCCTGGAGACTGTCGTCTATGACGATCTGCTGGCGACCGCCGCCAAACACGAGCACAAGAACTATCATGAACTCTTTCTTTTTGCCGGCGTCGCCGCGCGCACGGCCGATCGGTTCGGCACAAAGGGTTCGCCGATCTCGCTGTCGACCGCCTGCTCGTCCGGCGCGACGGCGATCCAGATCGCGGTCGAGGAGATCCGGCGCGGCAAGAGCCAGGCGGCGCTGGCGATCGGCACCGACGGCTCTGTCCAGGTCGAGGCGCTGGTGCGCTTCTCCCTGCTGTCGGCGCTCTCGGTGCGCAACGATCCGCCTGAAGAAGCGGCCCGGCCGTTCTGCAAGGACCGCGACGGATTTGTCATGGGCGAAGGCGCCGGCGCGCTGGTGCTCGAGGACTATGACCACGCCAAGGCCCGGGGCGCCGAAATCCTGGCCATCGTCAGCGGCTGCGGCGAAAAGGGCGACGGTTTCCACCGCACCCGCTCCAGCCCGGACGGGCGCCCGGCCATGCGAGCCATGCAGATAGCCGTCGAGGACGCCGGCCTGTCACCGGACGATATCGACTACATCAACGCGCACGGCACCTCGACGCCCGAGAACGACAAGATGGAGTGCATGAGCTGTATGGAGGTCTTCGGCGACCGCATGAAGCAGTTGCCGCTCTCGTCGAACAAATCGATGGTTGGCCATACGCTGACGGCCGCCGGCGCCGTTGAGGGCGTGTTCTCGCTGATGACCATCCTGGAGCAGCGCCTGCCGCCGACCATCAACCACGTGACGCCTGACCCCGCCATCGAACTCGACGTGGTGCCGAACACCGCGCGTGACGCGAAGGTCGAGCGCGTGCTGTCGAACTCCTTCGGCTTCGGTGGCCAGAACACCTGCTTGGTGTTCGCGGCGGAGCCTCAATGACAGACGAAGCCAAGCGCGTTCTCGTCACCGGCGGCGGCAAGGGGCTTGGCGCGGAGATCGTCTCCGCGGTGGCGGCGCAAGGTTTCGACGTCGATTTTACCTACCGGTCGTCCGCCGACGAGGCGGCCGAGCGGGTCAAGGCCTTGCAGGCGGCGCACCCGGATCGCGCGATCACGTCGATCCAGGTGGACCTCTCCGATCAGGCCGCGGTCGACGCGTTCGCCGACAGCCTGGCCGAGAACCCGCCCTATGGCTTCGTCCACAACGCTGGCCAGTCCTATGACGCGCTGACCGCCATGATGGCCCAGGACAAGGCCGAGGCGGCTATGCAGATCAACTTCTGGTCCTTCACGCGCCTCGCCAAGGCGGTCAGCCGCGGCATGATGCGCGCCAGGGTTGGCCGCATCGTAGGCATCGGCTCGGTCGCCGCGCTGCGCGGCAGTGCCGGCAACGCCGCCTATGCCGCATCCAAAGGCGCGCTGATATCCTATTGCCGGGTGCTGGCCGTCGAGACCGCTAAGCGCGGCGTCACGGTCAACGTCTTGGCGCCCGGTTTCATTGACACCGCCATGATGGCCCCCTATGCGGACTACCGGGAGCGGATGGAAGAGCAGATCCCGGTCGGCCGGTTTGCCCAGGCCGAAGAGGTCGCGGCGCTCGCCGCGTTTCTGATGGGCGAGCAGGCGGCCTATATCACCGGCGCTGTGCTACCGGTCGATGGCGGGCTGACGGCGCATTTGGGCATTCACCGCTAACGCGATCTGACAGTCAACGCCATTGGGCCAGCACGCCGTATCGGAAAGGACTTGAACGCGACAATGCGCGCACTGGTATTGCATGGCGACCGGGATGTCCGCCTGGAAGACGTCGACCCACCCGGCGATCCGGGAGCCGACGAGATCCAGGTACAGGTCCGCGCCATCGCGCTGAACTATCTGGATGTCTGGGGCTACCGCGGCATGGCTTTCGCCAAACGCAAGCTGCCGCTGATCATCGGGGTCGAGGCCGCCGGCGAGGTCGTCGCCTGCGGCAAGGCGACAACACGCTTCAAGCCCGGCCAGTTGGTCACCATGTACGGCGCCAACACCTGCGGTGTCTGCCGCGCCTGCAAGGAGGGCCGCGACAACCTGTGCGAGGACGTCGCCGGCATCATGGGTTTCCATATCGACGGCTTCGCCCGCGACTTCGTCAACCGCCTGGAACGCCTCGTCGTTCCGGTACCCGACGGCGTCAGCCTGGAGCACGCCGCCTGCGCGCCCATCGGTGTCGGCACGGTCCAGCACATGCTGTTCGACAACGCCAAGCTAGAGCCCGGCGAGTCCATTCTGGTGCATGCCGGCGGTTCCGGCATCGGCAGCACGGCGATCAAGATGGCAAAGGATCTGGGCTGCACGGTCTACACGACCGTCGGGTCCGACGAAAAGGGTGAGCGCGCCAAAGAGCTGGGCGCCGATCACGTCATCAACTACCGCGAAGACCGGTTCGAGGGCGTCGTGCGCAAGCTGACCAAACGCAAGGGCGTCGATGTCGTCTTCGAGCATGTCGGCGCCGATACCTGGAACGGCTCATTGCTGTGCCTGAAGCGCGGCGGGCGCCTGGTCACCTGTGGCGCGACCAGCGGCATGTCGACCACCATGAACCTGATGCAGCTGTTCCAGCAGCAGTATCGAATCTTCGGTTCGTTCGGCTGCTCGATCCGCAACATCGAACAGTCACTGGCGCGCATCGCCGGCGGTTTGACGCCGGTGATCGATACTGTCCTGCCGGTCGAGCGCTTCGAGGAGGGGCTCGCCCGCCTTGAGGATCGCAAGGTGTTCGGCAAGGTCGTGGTGCTGCTCTGATCCGGGGGCGGCGTTAATGGCGCGTTCACGGCAGCGCGGTTTTGGCACGCGGATACGCGAGGCCATCTTGCTGGGGCTGGCGCGCGCTGTCTTCTTTTTCGTCCGAGTGATCGGACCGGATACCGCAGCCAATCTGGGTGGCTGGATCACCCGCACCTTTGGGCCCCGCCTTAAACCCCACCGCATCGCGATGACCAACCTGCGCGCCGCCTATCCAGACAAGGCCGAGCCGGAGCTTCAGGGGATCGCACGCGGTGCCTGGGACTGTCTGGGCCGCACGATGATGGAGTATCCTCACATCAGTAGGCTGATGGACTACAACCACGACGATCCCGTACCCGACGGACGTGTCGAGGTATCCGGCGTCGACTACTTCGCCGACCTGCGCGATGACGGCAAACCCGGCATCATCTTCTCCGCCCACCTGGCGAACTGGGAGCTGACCGCGATCTGCGGCGCCCGGCACGGCCTTGACGTCACGGCCGTGTTCCGGCCGCCCAACGATCCGGTGTCCAGGCGCTTGGTCGAGGAGATCCGGCGCGAGACGATGGGCGGGCTTGAGGCTTCCCGGCGCGGCGCCATCTTCGCGCTGCGCAAAGTTCTGGACGACGGTGGCCATGTCGGCATGCTGATCGACCAGCACTTTTCGCGCGGTCTGACCGTGCCGTTCCTTGACCAACCCGCGCTGACAAACCCGGTCCTCGGCATGCTGGCGCGCCAATACGATTGCCCGGTCCATGGCGCGCGCGCCGTCCGCCTGCCCGACCATCGATTCCTGCTGGAACTGACGCCGCCACTTGATCTGCCACGCGATCCCGACGGCCGCATCAATGTCGAGGGCGCGACCGCCGCCATGACGGCGGTCGTCGACTCATGGGTGCGCGAACACCCCGATCAGTGGCTTTGGATGCACCGGCGCTGGCGCGAGCCAACGGCCATGGCGCGTTCTATGGGACCAATGTCAACCGACGTCGACTAAGGAACGCGACTTCAGGCGCGGCGAACGCGCTTGCTCAAGACGCCGTGCTCTTCGCCATCGGCGTAGAGGTCCAGATTGGAAGACGACAACTCGTCGTATCCGTCCAGCAGCAGCAACGGTTCCTGCAAGTCGTACCAGCCAAGGAACGGCCGGTGCACCTGATAGCCGATCAGCCGCTGCATCTGTTCGGTATAGAGCCGCGCGATCTCCGGCGGGCTGACGAGATACTGGTTTTCTTCCTGGCGCAGCCAACCGACCACATAGGACGTGAAGAGAGCATGACGCCACTGGTCCGCGGTCAGGTTGGCGCCGCCGCCATGATAGACTGCACAGGTAAAGAGCAGCATGGAGCCCTTCTCCATGACGGCCTGCACGACCTCCTCCTCGCGCGGCTGGCGTTCGTCGTCCCAGCGATGGCTGCCGGGCACGACGCGGGTCGCGCCATTCTCTGCCGTGAAGTCGGAGAGTGCGCAGAACGTCGTGCAGTAGACGACCCGGTCAGTAGGATGGACAAACGGAAACATGAGGTCGTCGCGGTGGAGTTCCTGGGACGTTTCGCCCGGACCGATCGACGCGGTCGAACACGCGCTTAGCTGGTAGGTGTCGCACCATGGACCAAGCACGCCATCCATGATTTCCAGCACCAGTGGATTGCAGATGTTGTCGCGGACCGCTCTGGACTTCGCGACCAGGCCGTGGACACGGCGCGTCTTGTAACCGACCCACTCGCCACCGCCGTCCGGGACCCGGTTCATCCAGCGCTCGAGATCACACAGGATGCGCTCGCAGAAGTCGTCGTCGAGAAGCCTGTCTATGATGACGCAGCCGTCACGCTCCAGGATGCCGATGATCTCTGCGGCCTCCGTCGTTACGGGTACATGCTCTATCGCTGACTTGGACACCTCACATCTCCGGACATGTCGGCGTGACGACAAACAACGATAGCAACACCGGTTGGCTGGTCAAGCAACCGGCACCTCAGCGTCAGACCAACCAGAAAACGAGCACCATCCAGACAATGGCGATGGCGAGGCCACCCCACATGGGTGTTCCCATTAGCCCGAGCCAGGCCAGGAAGATAAAGGCGGAGCCCAGCAACGTGATAAAGAGCCGGTCGCCGCGGGTCGTATCGATGCCCAGGATGCCGCGCCGTCCGGCGCCGCCGGGGAAGCGCCACTCCAGGACACCCATCAAGGCGATAGCGGCAAAGACACCGACGAAGAACCCGGCGGTCGACCAAGTCCAGGCCATCCATTCCAAACCCATGGTCCGCCCCTCCTTAGACACGCCCAAGGGCAAAGCCCTTGGCGATGTAGTTGCGCACGAAGTAGATCACGAAGGCGCCCGGAATAATGGTGAGCACGCCTGCGGCCGCCAACAGACCGAGTTCGTAACCGGCACTGGATGCGGTCTTGGTCATGGTCGCGGCAATCGGCTTGGCATCGACCGCCGTCAAGGTCTTGGCCAACAGCATTTCGACCCAGGAGAACATGAAACAGAAGAAGGCCGCGACGCCGATACCGGATTTGATGTTCGGGATGAAGATCTGGAAAAAGAAACGTGGGAACGAGTAGCCATCCACATAGGCGGTTTCATCCAGCTCCTTCGGCACCGACGACATGAACCCTTCCAGGATCCACACCGCCAGCGGAATGTTGAAGAGGCAGTGGGCGAGCGCGACCGCGATATGGGTGTCGAACAGGCCGACGGCGGAATAGAGCTGGAAGAACGGCAGCGCGAACACCGCCGGCGGCGCCATGCGGTTGGTCAACAGCCAGAAGAACAGGTGTTTGTCACCGATGAACGTGAACCGCGAGAACGCATAGGCCGCCGGCAGGGCGGCCGCCACCGAGATCACCGTGTTCATGGTGACGTAGATCAGCGAGTTGATGTAGCCCCAGTACCACGTCGGATCGGTGAAGATCGTCATGTAGTTTTCGAGCGTGAAATGCTGGGGCAGTAGGGTGAATCCGCCGAGGATCTCATTGGTCGTCTTGAACGACATGCTGAGTAGCCAATAGATCGGCAGCATCAAGAAGACGATGTAGACGATGACGATGAGCGAGCGTGGTTTCATGATCGGCCCCCGCTCACTTCGCGTCGTGCCGTGTCATGACAGTGTAGAACACCCATGACAGCAAGAGCGTGATCAGGAAGTAGATCAGCGACATCGCCGCCGCCGGACCCAGGTCGAACTGGCCAAGCGCCATCTTGACGAGATCGATGGACAATAGTGTTGTCGAATTGCCGGGGCCGCCGCCGGTCATCACGAACGGCTCCGTGTAGATCATGAAGCTGTCCATGAAACGCAGCAGGATCGCGATTGTCAGCACACGCCGAAGTTTGGGGAGCTGGATGTGGCGGAACACGGCCCACGGTTTCGCGCCGTCGATCGCAGCAGCCTGGTAATAGGCGTCGGGGATCGAGATCAACCCGGCATAGGTCAACAGAACGACCAGCGACGTCCAGTGCCAGACATCCATTAGGATGATGGTGAACCACGCCGCAAACGGCTGCTGGGTCATGTTGTAGTCGATACCCAGCGAATTGATGGTGTAGCCCATCATGCCGATATCCGGCAGCGTGAAGATGTTCCACATGGAGCCAACGACGTTCCATGGGATCAGAAGTGGCAACGCCATCAAGACCAGGCACACAGGCACCCAGAGACCGCGCCGGGGCATGGCGAGTGCGATGATGACGCCGAGCGGGATCTCGATGAAGAGGATGGTGAAGGTGAACAGGAGCTGGCGCCCCAACGCGGCGTGGAACCGTTCGGAATGCAGGACGTCCTCGAACCAGCCAACGCCGTGCCAGAAGAACAGATTGTCGCCAAAGGTCTCCTGGACGGAGTAGTTGACCACCGTCATCAACGGCACCAACGCGTTGAATGCGACCAGCAGCACGACCGGGATGACGAAAATCCATGCGCGCTGTGTCTGTACCTTGGACAACATCGCCTAGCTCTCCGAACCGCCGGCGACCAGGCGGCCGTCGGCATAGACATGGGTGTGCGCGGGGTCGAACCGCAGTTTTGCCGGCCCCAGGGGCGTCACCTGGTCCTCGCGGGTCAAGACGTTGATCCGTTCGCCGCCAGCGCGGGCTTCAACGATTCGAAACCGCCCGGAATCGGCGACACGCGTGACCTCCACCGGCAGGCCGTCATCGGAAACGTCGATGTATTCCGGACGTACGCCGATTTCCAGGAAGCCGGAACCCGGCGCCACCTTGATCGGTGACGCCATCGGAATTCTGACGCCCTGCACGAACACCACACCGTCACGAAGCTCGCACGGCATGACATTCATGCCCGGCGACCCGATGAAATGGCCGACAAAGGTGTGGGCCGGCGTCTCGAATAGATCGACCGGCGTACCGACCTGCACGACCTCGCCCTCGCGCATGACGACGACCTGATCAGCGAAGGTCAGCGCCTCCGTTTGATCATGCGTGACGTAAATCATCGTCGCGCCGACCTTGTGATGCAGCTCCTTCAGCTTGGAACGCAGCTTCCACTTCAGATGCGGGTCGATGACCGTCAACGGCTCGTCGAACATGATGACGTTGACGTCTTCGCGCACCAGACCGCGTCCCATGGAGAGCTTCTGTTTGACGTCCGGCGTCAGGCCGGACGCGCGACGACGCAGGATATCGCTGAGCTCCAGGAGCTCGGCAATCTCATTGACGCGGGCGTCGATGCGGCCGTGGTCAACACCGCGGTTGCGCAGCGGAAAGGCCAGGTTGTCATAGACGGTCATGGTGTCGTAGATGACCGGAAACTGGAACACCTGCGCGATATTGCGCTGCGATGGCGGAAGCTGTGTGACGTCCTGGCCGTCGAACAGGATCTGGCCTTCGGACGGCGCGATGAGGCCCGAGATGATATTGAGCAAGGTCGTCTTGCCGCAGCCGGACGGTCCAAGCAGGGCATAGGCACCGCCGTCGTCCCACGCCAGGTCGATACCCTTTAGCGCGTAGTCATCAGGACCAGTGGGTGACGCAACATAACTGTGCCGCAGCCCCTTCAGCTCGATTTTCGCCATCGCGCCCGCCTCCTAGCCCGTTACCCGCGTGCCGTCTTCGCGGAAATAGAGACAGCCCTTGGTGTCGATCGTGAAGCCATGGACCTCGCCAACCCGGTAGGGATGGACGCCGTGACTTTGCGAGACCCAGGTCAGGCCCTCGAATTCGAAATGTGCCGTGCTCTCCGAACCCGACAGTTCCGTGATCAAGACGCGGCCGGTGATTGGTACACCCACCGTTTCTCCGGCGATCGGCGAGACGAAGTGCGGCCTGACAGCGACAGTATAGGTACCGTCGGGCATGCCTGCGACATCGCCTTCGGCAGGCCAGCGCGCGGCATCGCCAAGGCGAATCTCACCATCCGCCTTCACCACCGGCGCGGTGTTGATCGGCGGATCGGAAAAGACCTGCGCCGTCTCCAATGTGTCGGGTCGGCGGTAGACATCGGCCGTCTCGCCGACCTGCGTTACCCGGCCCTCGAACACCGTTGCCGTGCGTCCGCCCAGCATCAGCGCCTCGGTCGGCTCCGATGTCGCGTAGACGACGATGGCGCTGCGGCCGGAGAACAATCGCGGCAGTTCGTCGCGCAATTCCTCGCGCAGCTTGTAGTCGAGATTGACCAATGGTTCGTCGAGCAATACCAGGCTGCTTTCCTTGACCAGCGAGCGGGCGAGCGCCGTGCGCTGCTGCTGGCCACCGGAGAGTTCCGCCGGGCGACGCGCTAGAAACGGTTCGAGTTTCAAGAGCTCCGCCGCCTCGCCGACCCGGCGTTTGATCTCGGCTGACGGCACGCGCTCGATCTTCAGCGGCGAGGCGATGTTCTCGTAAACCGTCATGTGTGGGTAATTGACGAAGAACTGGTGGACCAGGCTGACATTGCGCTTTTGCGTTGCCGCGCGGGTCACGTTCTTACCATCAAACCAGATCTCGCCGTCCGATGGCCGCTCCAGGTTCGCCATCAGCTTGATCAGGGTCGTCTTGCCGGCATTGGTGGCACCCAGGAGGATATTGAATCCAGGCGCTTCGAATGTGAACGAACACGCGTGGATCAACGTCTCGCCGCCGCTGCGTTTTGCGACGTTCCGGAACTCCAGGGTCATGCGACGCTTCCCGCCTGTGCAGTCGGCACCCGTACCAGGCGACGCCCGTGCGTCGTGGGGGAGCAGGAAAAAAGGTGGAAACTACGGCCGCCGTTTACCCAGCACGGCGACCGTAGTTCCCAAGGCAGCCTCACTCGTCCGAAGCAGCCCAGCGCTGGACCAACTCGTCATAGCTGATGGTCTCACCCATCGGCTTTTCGTTCTCCAGCATCGGCTTGGGCGATCCCGGTTGCGACAACCAGTACTCGGGATCGCTTTCTTCGTTGAGCCGCGGCCCGCACCCCCCGTACACGTCCGCTTGCTCGTCGGCTGCCTGCATACGCGCCATGACCTGATCCATTTCGGCGGCCAACCTGTCCATTGCCTCCTGTGGCGTAAAGGCGCCGGAGTTGACGTCACCGATCTGCTGCCACCAGATCTGGGCCAGCTTCGGATAGTCAGGCACGTTGATGCCCGTCGGTGTCCAGAGGACACGATCAGGCGACCGGTAAAACTCAACCAGTCCACCGAGCTGCGGCGCGCGCTCGGTAAAGCTCTCGTGACGCACGGTGCTGTCACGGATAAACGTCAGGCCGACATGACTCTTCTTGACGTCGACCGTCTTGGAGACGACGAACTGCGCGTAGAGCCAGGCGGCTTTGGCACGGTCGGTCGGCGTCGACTTCAGGATCGTCCAAGAACCGGCGTCCTGATAGCCAAGCTTCTGACCTTCTTCCCAATAGGGACCGTGCGGGCTGGGCGCCATGCGCCACAGCGGGTTGCCTGCCGCATCAACCGTGTTGTTGCCGTCTTCCTGGGGCGCAACCATGGAGGCCGTGAACGCCGTGTACCAGAAGATCTGCTGGGCCACGTTGCCTTGGGCCAGCGCCGGCAGCGACTGATAGAAGTCGTAACTGGCGGCGGCCGGCGGCGCGTACTCGCGCAGCCACTCGTCCCACTTGCGGATGGCATAGATGGCAGCCGGGCCGTTGGCAGCGCCGCCACGGCTGACGCTGGCGCCGACCGGATTGCAGGTGCCCTCTTCCATGCGAATGCCCCACTCATCAACCGGGACGCCGTTGGGCAAGCCTTTATCGCCGGCGCCGGCCATCGAGAGCCAGGCGTCGGTCATACGCCAACCGAGATCCGGCGCGCGTTTGCCATAGTCCATGTGGCCATAGACGGTGACGCCGTCGATCTCGCCGACATGCACGGTGAAGAATTCGGCGATGTCCTCATAGGCCGACCAGTTCACGGGCACGCCGAGGTCATAGCCGTAGATTTCCTTGAACTGGGCCTGAAGGTCCTCGCGGTCGAACCAGTCCTTGCGGAACCAGTAGAGGTTCGCGAACTGCTGGTCGGGCAGCTGATAGACGTTGCCGTCGGGCCCTGTGGTGAACGAGATACCGATGAAGTCGTTGATATCCAGGTTCGGGTTGGTGACGTCGGCGCCCTCGCCCGCCATCCATTCCGTCAGATTGACGGCAAGCTGGAGGCGCGAATGGGTGCCAATCAGGTCGCTGTCGTTGATGTAGGCGTCATAGAGGTTACGGCCGGTCTGCAGCTGGGTCTGAACCGCCTGAACCACTTCGCCTTCACCAAGCAGCTGATGGTTGACCTTGATGCCGGTGATATCCTCGAACGCCTGGGTCAGTACCTGCGACTCGTAGGTATGCGTCGGGATCGTCTCCGACAGCACGTTGATCTCCATGCCGGCGAATGGCTTGGCGGCGTCGATGAACCACTGCATCTCCGCCATCTGCTCCTCAACCGTCAGCGTCGAGGGCTGAAATTCGTCGTTAACCCACTGTTCCGCCTTCTCAATATCGGCGTAGGCCGCCGGCGCCGCGACGATCAATCCGATCGCCAGGGCCGCCGACTTAAATCCTGTGCGCATGGCTGTTCTCCCCTGTTCCTCCTGCATCCCGGTAACGCACCCGGTTCACTGCTCAGAATGTTCATTTATTTTTTCAGTTTCCGTCAAGCGAAACTCATGCATTTCATCCGAAAACAAAATATGTATCATCTGAAAGAGTGCAGGAAAGCCGGTCCCAATGGTATTGAGCGATCGCCAAACGGAAATCATGGCGCGGGCGCGCGTCGAAGGTCGCGTCACGGTCGACGGTCTGGCGGCTGATTTCGGCGTGACCACGCAGACGATTCGCCGCGACCTCAATCTCATGAGTCAGGGTGGCCTGCTGACCCGCGTCCATGGCGGCGCGGTGCCGGCGACCAGCGTGACCAATCTGGACTATGCGGAACGGCGCGCGTTGGCGTTGGAAGAAAAGCGCGCGATCGGACAGCACGCTGCGGCGATGATCCCGAATGGCTGCTCGCTGATCATCAATATCGGCACCACGACCGAGCAGGTCGCCTTGGCGCTGCGTGAACGCCACGACCTCTTTGTCGTCACCAACAACATCAACGTCGTCAACATTTTGTCGGGCACGACGACCAAGGAGATCATCCTGGCGGGCGGCGCCGTGCGCCAGTCCGATGGCGCCATCGTCGGCAACGACGCGGTCGAGTTTATTCGGAAGTTCAGGGTCGACTATGCGGTGATCGGCGCGTCCGCGCTGGACGAAGACGGCTCGATCATGGATTTCGACGTACGCGAAGTGGCTGTCGCGCGCGCCATCGCGGCCAATGCGCGTCGAACCATCCTGGTCTGCGACCACACGAAGTTTGAACGCAGCGCGCCCGTGCGCATCTGCGATCTCTCCGATATCGATCACTTTGTCAGTGATCGACGGCCGCCCCGAGCCTTCTGTGATGCCTGCGAGCGCGACGGTGTTGATATCAACATCGCCAGCGGTGCGCCCGACCCGAACAACCACCATGACTGAGAGCGACGACATCTTTGACGTCGCCATCATCGGCGGCGGCATCAACGGTTGTGGTATCGCTCGCGACGCGGCGGGACGCGGGCTCAGCGTCTTCCTGTGCGAGCAGGGCGATCTCGGCCAGGGAACGTCGTCGGCGTCGACCAAACTGATCCACGGAGGACTGCGATACCTCGAGTTTCTCAAGTTTCGGTTGGTTCGCGAGGCTCTGGTCGAACGTGAGGTTTTGCTGCGCGCGGTGCCGCACATCGCGTGGCCCATGCGGTTTGTCTTGCCGCACAATCCGGGACTGCGACCGGCTTGGCTCGTCCGTTTTGGTCTCTTCCTCTATGACAACCTGGGTGGCCGCCGCCTCTTGCCGGCAACGCAGACCCTGGACCTCCAACAGGACAAAACGGGCGAACCGCTTAAACCTTCGCTCAAGCGCGCCTTCGAATACTCGGATTGCTGGATCGACGACGCCAGACTTGTCGTCTTGAACGCACGCGATGCCGAGGCCCGCGGCGCTACGATCGCAGTCGGCACGACCTGTGTCCTGGCCGAGCGGCGGGATGGCCTATGGCAGGTCACCTTGGAAGACGGCCAGACCGGCGCGACTCGGCAGATCCAGGCGCGTTGCCTGATCAACGCGGGCGGTCCATGGGTCGATGACATCATCCGCTACAAGCTGCACCGCAACGCGCCCGCCCACACCCGTTTGGTGCGCGGCAGCCACCTCGTCGTCGCCCGACAGTACGAGCACGACAAGTCTTACATCTTCCAGATGGATGACGGTCGTATCGTCTTTGCGATTCCCTACGAGGACGACTTCACGCTGATCGGCACGACCGAAATGGACCATGACGGTTCACCCGAGACAGCAACCTGCACGGCGGAAGAACGCGCCTATCTGCTTAATGCCGCCAACGCCCACTTTTCCCAGCCGGTCGAAGAGAAGGATATCGTCTGGACCTATTCCGGCGTGCGACCACTCTATGACGACGGTGCACGCAGCAGCACCAAGGCAACGCGCGATTACGTCCTGATGGTCGACACGTCGGGGGGTATCACACCGCTGCTCAACGTGTTCGGCGGCAAGATCACCACTTATCGCCGGCTCGCGGAAGCCGCCCTCGCGAAACTCAAACAGTACCTGCCCTCGATGGGCGAGCCTTGGACCGCCGATACCGCTCTACCCGGCGGCAACATGCCGGTTGATGCGCACATGGAGGCAGAGGCCAAGCTATGCGCCGACTACCCGTTCCTGGATGAGCCGTGGGCGCGGCGGCTGGTGCGCACCTATGGCTCGGAAGCGGCAGCCATGCTGGGGAACGCACACAACGCAGCCGACCTCGGCCGATCCTTCGGCAGCAACCTGACAGAGGCAGAGGTCCGTTGGTTGATGGAGAACGAGTGGGCGTGTTCGGCAGAGGATGTGCTCTGGCGCCGCACCAAGCTCGGCCTGCGGTTGACCGAGGGGCAAGCGCGTGATCTCGACCTTTGGATGCGCGGCCAAGCAACGCGAACGGGGCGAGACAACATGACCATGGTTGGTAAAGGCTGACCAGAAAGGCTGTCGCGGAAACGCCGCGGATGCTTTGACAGAGCCGTGGTCATCCGGCAAGACGGTTGCTGCCCGCCGCCTTTCGACTCGGACAGCTGTCTCATGACAATCAGTCTACCCGCCGTTTGCCGCCTGCTTGGAAGGTCCTCGTGACCGGCGCACTTGCCGGCCTGCGTGTGCTCGACCTCAGCCAAATGATGGCGGGGCCGTTCTGCACCATGATGCTGGCCGACCAAGGCGCGGATGTGATCAAGATCGAACCGCCGGGTGGCGAGGCGACGCGCGTGTTCGGACCGCATTTCGACGATGACGAAACGCGCGCTTACGGCGGCTACTTCAAGAGCATCAATCGTGGCAAACGCTCGATCCGCATCGATTTGAAGAGCGATGCCGGCAAAGCGGCGTTTCGGCGCCTGGTCGAAACAGCCGACGTGGTGATCGAGAACTTTCGTGCCGGCGTCATGGATCGTCTCGATCTCGGCTACGAGAGCCTGGCGGCGATCAACCCGAAGCTGGTCTATGCCGCAATCCGTGGGTTCGGCGACCCGCGTACGGGCGAGAGCCCCTATCAGGACTGGCCGGCCTACGACATCGTCGCCCAGGCCATGGGCGGCATCATGCAGGTGACCGGCGAGCCCGACGGCGCGCCGACCAAGATCGGCCCCGGTGTCGGTGACACCATCCCCGCCATGATGACCGCGTTCGGCATCGTCTCGGCCGTGCTGCACGCGCGCGAGACCGGCGAAGGCCAGTTCCTCGACGTCGCCATGGTCGACGGTATCTTCGCCGTCTGTGAGCGCGCCGCCATGGTCTACAGCTATCGTGGCGAGGTATCGGGCCGCGACGGCAACCACCACCCTCTATTCGCGCCCTTCGGCACCTTCCCGTGCAAGGACGGTTGGGTCGCCATCGGCTGCCCGCGCGATCATTTCTGGCAGCTCCTGAGCAGCGCCATGGGGCGGCCGGAACTGGGAGACGACCCGCATTATCGCGACAACGCTGGGCGCACGGCGCGGCGCGACGAGATCGTCGCCCTCGTCACCGCGTGGACGCAGTCACGGACCAAGGCGGAGATTGCCGAGGCCATTGGTGGGCGTGTGCCATTCGGTCCGGTCAACACCGTCGAAGATCTATTCGACGACCCTCACCTGGCGGCGCGCGATATGCTGGCCGAAGTGCCCCACGCGGGATCCAGCCGTACCGCGCGGATCGCCAACACGCCGATCCGCATGACGCGGACCCAGGGCGGCGTGACCGGTCCCGCGCCGCGGGCGGGCGAACATACCGATACGGTGCTGAAGGAAGCAGGCCTGACGGACGAGGAGATTGCCGCGTTACGCGAGGCGGGCGGCGTCGCCTAGAACAATAGCGCGTGCCTCAGCGTCCGACGGACTCGATGCGATCGGGATCGGAGTACATGCCGGGCTCGTACCACCACGAGCACTGGGCCAGACTGAGCACGGCGACCAGCCCGATATAGGCCAACCCCTGGGCGCCCAGCATCATAGCGGTCGAGATGTGCTCGCGGATGGAGCGACTTCGCGTGAACGAACCGAATAGCGAGGAATAGGATTCTCCGGCGTTGACGCTCGTGTCGACCACGGCGGTGTCGGGGATCGCCGGACGTTCGGTCTGCTTGTAGGCGTTCGGCGTCGTCGAACGCGCGGCGACACGAAGCCGTTCGGCTTCCCGCCGGCGCGCCTCGAACCGCTCTTGAGCACTTTGTTTGTCCGTCATTGCCTCACTATCCTAGCAGATCCTCGAGACCGTTCTCCAATGCCGCAACCGGCCATCCGAAGCGCCAAGCCCTTCTACGCGCCCAATCGATGAGCGGTTCTCACACTAATCATCACCGCCATCGATCTCTTGACATCAATGACTAATATGAGACAAGGGTGTCTTATGCAAGCCCTGCAACGAAAGTCGTCTCGCGACAGCATCTTGGACGCGGCGACCTATGTACTGGCCCACAACCCCGGTGCGTCCTTGGGTGAGATCGCGCTCAAAGCCGGTGTCGGGCGCGCCACGCTGCATCGCCACTTCGCCAAACGCGAGGACCTTATTCGCGACCTCGCCCTGCGCAGTATCGAAGAGGTTAACGCTGCCGTGGCCGACACGGTCGACATGGATGCGGACCCCCCGACCGCGTTGCGCCAGCTTTTCGCGGCGACCGTACCGCTGGGCGACAAGTATCAATTTCTCTGCTCGGAAATGTCCGGCTACGACGCCGAAGTTTCCGCAGTCTACGAGACGCAACTGGTCTGGTTGGTACCGGTTGTCGAACGTCTGCAAGCCGACGGCCACCTCGGTCAGCACGTCAGCACCGATTGGGCAATCACCATGATCGACGCCATTATCTGGGCCGCCTGGTCCGCCGTGCACGACGGCAGTATCGCACGACGCGATGCCGCCCAGTTGGCCTATGAGACATTCATGAACGGCCTGGGCGCCAGGCCGGCGGCGCCGGACTAGCCGAAACACCCCTCCGATCAAGCGCCGGCTTGCGGTACCTGCTGGGTGATGCAGTGGACGCCGCCTCCGCCTTCCGCGATCGTGATCGCCTCGATCCCGACAATCTTGCGTCCGGGAAAGGCCTCGCGAATGATGCCAAGCGCGCGGTCATCGGCCTTGGCGTCGCCACAGGTCGGCACAACCACGCCATCGTTCGCGATGAAATAGTTCATGTGGGCGACCTCGCCAGCCAAGGGTATCTCGACAATGTCGAACCCGCGGCCCTTGGCGTCGGTAGCTGACTCCAGTACACGCCGGGCGGCGTTGCAGATCTCGTGGTTGGGATCGTCCCTGTCGTCGATTGTATGCACCATCACCGCGCCTGGCGCGATGAAGGCGCAGATCCCGTCGACGTGACCGTCGGTAATGGGGTCGGGGACCAGGCCGTTCGGCAACCAGATCACCTTTTCGATGCCAAGCTGGCGGCCCATCTCAGCCTCGACCTCGGCCTTGGTCATCGTCGGATTTCGGTTACGGTTCATCACGCAATGCTCGGTCGTGATCAGCGTACCTTCGCCATCGACCGTGATCGCGCCACCTTCAAGCACCAGCGGCGAGGGGTAGATCGACAGATCGAGATGGTGGGCGATTCGCCCCTTGATCAAGCCGTCCTCGGGGCATTCGTCATGTCCGTCGCCCCAGCCGTTAAACACGTAGCCGGCGGCGCAGCGCTCGCCTTTATCATTGCACAAAATGCTCGGTCCGTTGTCGCGCGACCACGGATCGTTCATCGGCATCTCGACGATATCGACGGCGTCACCGCACCAATGCCGTGCGATGTCAGCCTCTCCGGTGTGGGCGATCATCAAGACGGGCTCGAAGGCGGCAACGGCCAGCGCGACCTTCGACCAGTTGTCGCATGCCGCTTCGTACCAGTTGTCGCGGCCATTTCCTTCGTACGTGTTATGCCGGGCCGGAAAGATCATCACCGTCCGTTCGTGCGGCGTCCATTCGGCGGGCATGCGGAAACCATTACCTTGCGGCGTCCCGGCGACGACGTTCGCGCCAACCGACGCATAGTCGGGGACGAAGGCGGATCGATCTTCAACGGACGTCAACATGCCAGAACCTCACTGTTGATCTGCCAATGGGAGGCCTTGCCGTCCTATCTGACCGCGCACTGAATGGGCAGCGAAACGTTTTCAACCATCTGATCGATCCGGCTCATCGATGACCAAGTCACGTGACTTTTGCTCTAGCCTGCCGTGTCCGACATAGCGGCACCTCCGGAGCGGGGATCGAGCCAGTCGCGCAAACCATCGCCCATCAGATTGAAGCCAAGGGCGGTGATGGCCAGCGCACCGCCTGGCCCTGCGATCAGCCACCAGGCGTCCGGCTGATAGGTCAGCGCATCGAAGATCATGGTGCCCCATTCCGGCGTCGGCGGCGCCGCGCCCAGGCCAAGGAAGGCGAGGCCGGCCGCCGAGAGCATGACGAAACCGGCATCCAGCGTCATCTGAACCAGGGTGTAGGGCAGCACGACCGGCAGCAAGGTACGCACCATCATCCGCGTCCGCGTCGCGCCCAACGCTTCGGCCGCCTTAACGAAGTCCAGTTCACGCGCCTCCATCACCACGCCACGCGCCAGCCTGGCGTACCAGGGCCAGAACACGGTAGCGAGCGCGATGGTCGTGGTCGCGATGTTGCCGCCCAAGGCGATCGAGATCGCCGCCGCCAGGATGATGAAGGGAAAGGCGAGGAAGAGGTCGGTCAGCCGCATCAGGATCTCATCGACAAGACCGCCAAAATACCCGGCGACGACACCGGCTGTGAGCCCGACCAGGGATGCGACAGCCAGAACCAGGAGCGCGACTTGCAGGGTGACCCGGCTGCCCTCGACAACCCGTGAAAACGTGTCGCGGCCCAGATGATCGGTGCCCAGGGGATGCAGCAAGCTCGGCGCTTCCATGCGGCTTTGCAGGTTGGGCGCATAGGGATCCCAGGGTGTCACCTGGATATCGAGCTGGTGTCCCAGCGTGGCCACAGCCGCGATCAGGATTGCGGTGACGATAATCACCACGGACGCGAAGTTAAGCGGCGAGCCCTTCATGAAACGCCAGACGCCCGACAACACACTGGCGCCGCGCTTAGGCCGTGCTATCGCGCCGTCGCTCATGTCAGGCGTATCCGGGGATCGAGTTTGGTGTAAAGCAGGTCGATGATCAGGTTGACCATGGTATAGGCGGACGCCGCCAGGATCGTCACGGCCATGATCGCGTTGTAGTCGGAGCTGGCGATCGCCTCGGCGGTGAAACGGCCGATACCCGGCCAAGCGAACACGTACTCGACCAGGACGGCGCCCGACATCATGAAAGCAAGGCTGAGTCCCGTGATCGTCAACGCCGGGATCATCGCGTTGCGCAGCGCATGGTGCACATAGATACGGCTCGGCGACAGACCTTTCGCGCGCGCCGTGCGGATGAAGTCCTGGGACAACACATTCAGCATGGCCATGCGGACGTAGCGAATCAGAAAACCGACAAGCGGCAGCATCAAGATTGCCGCCGGCATCACCAAGTGCGCGAGCGCGTCGATGAAGACACCGAACTGGCCCGCAATAAGCGCATCGACTGTGTAGAGACCGGTCACCGAGGGTGGCGGCGTCACGCCGAGCGACAAGCGGTCGCCGAAGGGCAGAATGCCCAGCATCGAGAAAAAGACGATCTGGGCCAGAATGCCGAGCCAGAAATCGGGTACCGACAGGCAGCCGCTGGCAAACAGCCGACTGCCGACATCCGTCGCCTTGCCGCGGCGAATGGCCGATATCAGACCGACTGCGATACCGATGATCGCGCCTATGATCAGCGAGGCGAGCACCAGCTCCAAGGTCGCCGGCAACAGGCGCCCCAAGTCGTCAGCGACGGCGCGCTGCGAGACGATGGAGACGCCCAGGTCGCCCTGCAGCAGATTGCCCATGTAGTGGATGTACTGTTCAAAGATGTTGCCGTTAAGACCGTAGAATTCGCGGATGTTCTCGACCGCTTCGTCGCTTGCCCGTTGGCCGGCAATCATGCGCCCGGGATCGCCTGGCAAGACGCGCGCAAGGAAGAACGTCAGGACGGAGATGCCGAAGAGCAGAATGACGGTGAACGTCACCCTGCGAAGGATGTAGCGTCTCACGCCTCGCTATAGCCTTCGCGGTAGGCGCGGTAGTTGTCCCAGGCGGCGTAGTAGACGGGGTTGAGCTCCAGGCCTTTGATATCCTTGCGCACGACGAGGTTCGTGTCGAAGTGGCTGAGTGGCACCCAAGGCGGATCTTCACGCGCAAGAATGTCCTGCAGCCGGTGGGACATCGCCGTCAGCTTTTCACCGAACGGATGTTGGAACATGTCCCAAAGCAGCTGGTCGACTTCGGCATTCGAGTAGAGCCCCGCATTACCAGCACCTTCGACCAGCTCTGTCGTGAAGAACAAGCCGGACGCGTAGTTCTCGGGGTGGTTCCAGCCCGGCCACCATGAGGAATAGTACATGTTGGGCCGCTGCTCCGGCGGCGCGGAGGTGAAGAAATCGGCCAACCATGCACTCAGCGACACCTCTTTCAGCTCGAGAATGATGCCGATCTCCGCAAGCCAGATCTGCAACAGCTCGCCGGCGATATTGCCGCCGCCGGTCCAGAACTCGTAAGTCAGGACGGTGCCTTCCTCGACTCCGGCGGCATCGAAGAGTTCCTTGGCCTTACCCAGGTCGAACTGCAACCCCTCGATATCCGGATTGGCCGTTGCCAGCTCGCTTGGGAAGACGCCGTGCGCGGGCCGCGCCGTGTTAAGCAACGCGTCTTCGATATAGGTCTTCTTGTCGAAGGCATGGTTCATTGCCTGGCGCGCACGCGGATCGGCCAGCGGGCCGTAGCAGCCCAGGCAGATGTAATCGATGACCATGGTCGGCGCATCGGTCACGATGAAACGCGGGTCTTCGCGATAGCTGTAGATGTCGTCGGCCGACCCCGGAAAGATGATGTCGGCGGCACCCTGCTCGATGAGCTGACGGCGCGTGCTGGCAATCGGCACGGTCCGCGTGACGACACGCTCGAAGCCGCCATGATCCCAACCGCGCCAGTACTCGTTGTTGCGCTTGTAAGTCAGGGTCTGGCCGGGATCGTGCGACTCGAAGATGTACGGCCCCGTGCCGACCGGCCGCGCCGCCGGTGGAATGATCTCGGCCGCTGTCGGACTTTGGATCCAAAAGCCGTACTGGCTGGCCAGCTCAAGCGGAAAGAACGGCCGCTGAAAGGTGAACTCGAAACGCAGCCGATAGTCGTCCAGCACGGTGATCTGCTCAGCACCGTTCTCCATCCACCAGACGATGCCCAAGCCGAACGGGTGATCGACCGTGCGCAGAATGGCCTGCTTGACCGATTCGGCGTTGCATGCGGTGCCGTCATGAAAGTTGACACCCTCGCGAAGTGTCATCTCCCAGATCTGATACTCGTAGCCGCGCTTCTGGTGCGGCCACACGGCGGTCGCCAGGGCCGGCTCCACCTCGCTCGGCGATGTCCCCTTCAGACGCATCAGGGTCTCGTAGACCGGCGCCAGGCCATAGGCCCACTCGACATTCGTCGCGGGATCGAGATTGGGCACTTCCGTGTCGATCGCGATCACCAGGGTCCTGGGGTCGCGGCCGCTGATGGCTGGCAGGTCGACACTGGCCTGGGTCGCGCGCCACGGCATCAGGGCGACGCCGGCCGCCGCGGCGCTGGTCATCAACTGGCGCCGATCCAGCGAGAACGGGGGGTTTTTCTGCGACGGTCGGATCATGGCCAGAGTTCCTTAATGCCCTAAGGAAGACAAAAGTATCTCATTATGGGCAGAAATGTCTAAGATAAGCGCATGGCGATGACGAATCTGTGCGATGAGCCGGCTGGGGCTTGACGATCTGCGCATGTCTTACCGCGCGGAGAACGGCGTCGTTCATGCGGTCAACGGCGTTTCGTGCCCGGAGGCGACCTGCCCAGTGCGATCAAGTCGCTGTCGGATTGCCGCTTTCGCGCGCTGCTGGCCCAAGGAGAGGATCGGCAACTCCGCCCGTTGCGGCGTTGAGGATCGCGCCCTGAAACCTGTTCGTGACAAGCACCGCAGCGCTTGTCATTTTCTCGGTGATTTCGACGCGAACGTCGAGAGGAAAGAGGCCTGACATGTGGCTCGGTATCGTGATCGCCGTGATCTTTTTTGCCGCCGGCGTCGTCGTGGCGTTGGCCGGTATCTACCGGATCGTGCGTCGCGACAATTGGCCCGTCGGCGTCACCATGCTGGTGCCCGCCTTGATCTATCTCTACTTCCTCGGCTGGTTCGCCGGGCCGGGACTGCTGGTCGAGTTGTTCGGCGACCCAAGCGTCTCAGAGATTAGCGCCGACGCCCAATTGGTCGAGGGCGACGAGTTGCTGGCCCTGTTCGAAGGTCAGGTGCATGCCGGCAAGTTCTATGACGACACGTCGAACGCCTGGCTGCATTACAAGGAGAACTATCTGGCCAGCGGTGGCATTCGCGGCAAGATGGGACCGGAGAACAATCCAGAGCAGTGGTCCTATTCCGGCGTATGGAAGTTTGAGGACGGCAAGATCTGCACCCGGTACGACGGCGACTACGAATGCTCGGACGTATACGCCACCGGCGACACCTACAGTTATCTCGACGAAGACAACCAAGTGACGTCGTGGTTTGTGCCTTCGGCACCCTCGGCGGAATTGGATCCCACGGCGACGCGCCTGCTTGACGAGCAGTTGCGTCTCGCCATCGACGGCATGGCCCATGCCGGAAAACTTGCCGACACCGACAGCGCGGCGAACTTTCAGATGGTGTTTTTCTCTAACAACCATGCCGTCTACACAAAGCGCGGCGATAGTCCCGATCAACTGGGTGATGTGGAGTACGGCTGGTATCGCTTTGACGACAACCGTGTCTGCCTGACCGGCACGCTTGGCCTTTATCACGACTGCTTCGCCGTCTACGTCAAGGAGGGCACCTTCAGTTTTGTGCGCGAGGGCGTGCAGGTCGACCTGACGACAAACCCAGTCTTCTGATCGACGTTTATCCGCCGCCGGCGAGAACGCCCCACGTTCCAACCGATGAAGATTTCGTTTCATTGCCCAAGCTATCGGCTAATGTCATTTACCCCAAATTGGCGCGCGGGTACGTGCCTCAGCACGGTGGCGCGACCGCAGCGGCGCTGGCGACGGAGAGAACGCTATGATCGAGAACGGCATTACATGGCCGAACGGCGCGCGATGCGCGGTCGCTTTCACCTTCGACATGGATGCCGACAGCATCCTGCACCTTGCCCACCCTAATGACGCGCACCGGCGGGTCTCCGCGCTGTCGCAGTTGCGCTATGGACCGTCGATCGCTGTCCCGCGCATTCTCGATCTCTACCGCCGCCACGACATGAAGCAGACCTTCTATGTGCCCGCATGGTGTATCGAGCGTTATCCCGATGCCGTCGCTGCCATGGTCAAGGACGGTCACGAGGTCGCCCATCACGGTTACATCCACGAACATCCCAACGAGCTGTCGCGCGAGGAAGAACGCCACTGGCTGCGCCGCGGCATCGAGATCATCGAGCGCCACACGGGCCAACGCCCTCGCGGTTTTCGGGCGCCGCTCTACAACTTCTCCGACCACACGCTCGACCTTCTGCTGGAAGAAGGCTTCATGTATGACGCCTCGTTGATGGGCGATGATATTCCCTATCTCATCCAGTCGGACCAAGGCGATCTCGTCGAACTTCCGACCCATTGGGGTCTCGATGACTGGCCGCCTTATGTGCACATGATCGATATTGACTACATGATGTCGATCAAGTCGCCGAGCGAGGCCATCGCCGGCTTTCGCGAAGAGTTTGACGCCGCCTGGGAGTATGGCGGTCTTTGGATCGCGGTATGGCATCCCTTCGTCTCCGGCCGGTTGGCCAGGCTTCGCGCGGTCGAGGGCCTGATCAATTACATGCAGGACAAGGGCGGTGTCTGGTTCGCGCGCATGGAGGACATCGCCGCTCACGTAAGGGCCGAGATCGAGGCCGGCCGCCACACACCGCGGATCGACCGTCTGCCCTATTATGATGGGCCGGTCGCGGTCGAAGCCGCCGCGCAGTAAGGGGAAGAGGCTCTAGCGGCCTCGCAGGACCTCCGCAAAGAAGCGTCTCACCGGTCCCATTACCGCGTCGGGATCATGGGCGGTACCGGGCACGGTATCCAGTCTGACGGCGATGCCCTCGGCCTCGTAGCTCTCGCGCAGTGCGTTGATGCGGTCGATGCGGGTCTCGCCCGCCATGTTGGCATCCTCCATCCACCACGAACTGCCGGGACGGATGGTGATCTCCCAGGTCTCGGTGTCTTCTTCACCGATCACCATCTGAACCGCGACCTCGCGCATGTGCTGGATGTCCAACGCTTTGCCGAACACCGCCTCGATGTTTCTGACGCCGACCCACCAGTCGCGGGTTTGATCCAGAAGTGTCACGACGCCCGGCGCACCGATCGACGCGGCCAGCAGGCGTTCGGGATGGAGGGTGAAGAATCGATGCGTGAAGTGCCCGCCCCCGGAAAAGCCATAAAGCAGAAAACGGTCGGCCTTGACGCGGTACTTTTCCGCGACCTCATCAACCATCGACAAGAGGACGTGGTCGTAACGAATTCCGTGAGAACTGATCAGCTTGTAACCGGACAGATCACCGGGTTTGACAATGCCGGCGGGGAAAAGCGGCGCCAGGATGATGCAGTCGCTGGCATCGGCGAAGTCCGCCAGGTTGTCGCGATAGCCCGTGGCGTTGCGCCCTGTTCCGTGAACGGTAATGGCCAAATGATAGGTCTTGCTGCCGTTCTCTTCGTAGTCGCGCGGCACATAGAGGCAGTACGCAAATCGCTGATCGAACCGTGACGCATAAAACGTCGTGCGACCGAAATCGTAGATTGTCAGCCCGGCTCTAGACACCTGTTGTTTGCTCCTAAATAAACCTGAAACCGGCGACCAATCGGATCACGCCAACCGTGGGGACGGAAGACTACCCTGGTGGTGTCGGCTACGCGACGCGAAGTTCGTCGCCCAGTTGCGAGGCTTCCGTCAGATCCGCCAGGAACGCCTTCAGGATCATCGATCTCCTCGGCGCCTTGCGCGTCACGATCGAGAAGACGGATTTATAGACGTATTCCTGGGGCAGCACTGTCTTCATCTCGTCGCGCGATATCCACAACTGGGCGAGATGACGCGGCAGAAAGCCAATGTGACCGCCGCCCAGGATAAGGATGGCGGCGGCCTCCAGATGCTGCACGACCGCCGACGGCGCCCCTTCGTCTTCGCCCAGCGACGTGATGTCGTGCTTGTCGAGGTAGGAGCGCGTCACCTTGCGCGCCATGCGCACGGCCTCGTGAATCTCGGCGTCGTCGGTCATCGAGAAGATCGGATTCTGGTACCCGCAAAGAAGTGAGTTTTCCTCGATATAGATGTCGCGATAGTCGAGGCCGGGCACGCGATGATGAAACGTGCCGATCGCCACGTCGATATCCAGGTCCAGCACCGCGCGCTCGATGTCGCCTGGCGGCATGATCTCCATGCGCACGCTGACCTCGTGATCGCGGCTGTTGAAGAGATTGAGGGCGCGCACGATCGGGCATTCCGGATCGGTCGCCACGTTGTCGATCAGCGCGATGTTCAGATAGCCGCTCAAGCGGCCTTTCAACTCGGCGGTGATGTTCTGGAAATCTTCATGGGCCCGGAACAGCTTGAGCGTCTCCTCGTAAACCCGCCGCCCCTTGGGCGTCAGTTCGAATCCGGTCCGGCCACGCTCGCACAGGCGGACGCCCAGACGGGTTTCGAGCTGGGCCATCTGGTTGCTGATGGTCGATTGGCCGATGTTCAGCACCGACTGGGCGCTGGTGAAGCCGCGGCACTCGACGACGGCGCAGAACACGTGCAACTGGCGGATATCGACATCGCTGATGCGAATGGTCAAGGCGTCTCTCCTTCGGCTTGTCGCAACGGCATGACACGAACGATCGCGCCGCTTTAGCCCTAATGCCATCAATGCAAATACGTTTTACATTGATACAGTCACAATGATCCAACGCTACAAGCCGGCTTCCGTCAAGGCGCTTGCCGGCCCAACGCAGTCTCTGAGCACCATTTCGTTCGGGTTACCCCGGCTCTGGACCACGGTAGCGATGGTCACGCGCGGACTGGCTGCCGTGCCGATACCGAACCCATACATTCTTCTAGTTCAATGAATAGGTGCGTACTCAGCGATTCGATAGACCTTATCGGCAGTGCAGTCTTACGCCAAGGCATCCCACAAAAAGGAAGGATGCCGGAGCGCAAAGGGGCAAGGGACAGATGGTCGACGCGGCAAAGGTCGCTAAGGCGGAATCCGCCACCAACACACAACCCAAAAACAACGTCGCGGGAGGGCGGCGCCGGCAGGTGCTACGGCTGCTGACGCCGGTCAACTCGCGTCAGACGGCGATCTACGGTCTGACCGGCGGCGTCGCGTTTTTTCTGCTGTGGGAAGCCGGCCATTACCTGACGCCGGAAGAAAGTCGGCGGTTTTTGCCGTCACCGCAGCACGTCATCTCAACGCTCGTCATGCTGGTCACTGAGAAAGACTACATGTCCGATGTTGGCATCTCGGTCGCGCGCGTCTTCGCCAGTTTCTTCGCGGCCTGCCTCATCGCCGTGCCGCTGGGCGTCTTTATGGGCTGCTTCTCG
Source organism: Pseudomonadota bacterium (assembly GCA_039028155.1). NCBI lineage: Bacteria > Pseudomonadati > Pseudomonadota > Pseudomonadota bacterium. Next base: position 106,941 of record JBCCIS010000005.1, on the reverse strand, counting down.
AACATGCGCGCGCTGATCAATCCGATCTTCTCCGGCGCGCGCTATCTGCCGGCGGCTTCGTTCATCCCGCTGCTGCTGGTCTGGTTTGGCCCGACCGACACGCAAAAACTCGCGTTGCTGTTCCTGGGTGTCATCTTCTTCCTGGTCGCGCTGATACTCGACAACACCGAGGCGATCGAGAAAGCCCTGGTTGAAGCGGCGCTGACCATGGGCGCGACGCGGCGTCAGATCGTCATGGGCGTCGTGGTCCGCGCGGCGTCGCCGGCAATCGTCGATTCCATGCGCAACATGATCGCGGTGAGCTGGACCTATCTGGTCATTGCCGAGATCGTCGCTGCCCAGGACGGCATTGGCGCGGTGATGATGCGCGCGGGACGATTCTTGAAAGTCGATATCATCATGGCGGGCATCTTGACCATCGGCATTCTGGGCGTGCTGACGGATATCAGCTTCCGCATCGCCGCCCATTATCTGTTCCCCTGGAACCGCAAGCGGCGGGGTTGAGCGATGGCGCAAACGGCAACCATGACCCAGACGTCGGACAACATCGCCATTCGCGCCGCCGGCGTCACCCGGCGCTATTTGGGCGGCAGCTTCACGGCGGTCGACGACATCACGCTCGATCTGCCGGAGGGCCAGGTGACCGCCTTCATCGGACCGTCGGGCTGCGGCAAGACAACCATGCTGCGCATGATCGCGGGCCTCGAATTGCCGACCGAAGGCACGATCACCGTCTACGACAAGCCGATCGTCGGGCCCGGTCCCGATCGCGGCATGGTGTTCCAGGCCTATACGTCGTTCCCCTGGCTCACCGCGCTCGGCAACATCGAATACGGCATGAAGATCCTGGGCATGCCGAAAAAAGAGCGCGAAGCCAAGGCCACGCAACTCCTTGAAGAGGTGCATCTGAGCCACGCCGCCAAGTCCTATCCCAGCGAACTCTCCGGCGGCATGAAACAGCGCGTGGCGATCGCCCGCACGCTGGCGCAAAACCCCACGGTCCTGCTGATGGACGAACCGTTTGGTGCTCTCGACGCCCAGGTGCGCTGGGAAATGCAGGAGATGATGATCGAGATCATCGAGGCGGAAAAGAAGACCGTCATCGCGGTGACGCACGACATCCAAGAGGCGATCTACCTGGCCGACCGCATCGTCTTCTTCACCCGCAACCCCGGCCGGATCAAGCAGGACATCCTGCTGGAGTTCAAGAACGGACGGCGCTTCGCCAAGAAGGAAGAGCTTCTGGCGGAGCCTGGCTACATCGAGACCGAACGTCAGTTGTTCGCCTGGATGCGCGAAGAAATCCAGGCCCAGTGACGGGCATGCGCCGGCAACGTCTTTGCGTGCCGGCCAACAACAAAGAACGACCACAAGGAGGAGGACCCATGAGAACATTGCTTTCGCTGCCAACCGCAGCGCTTGTGTTTTGCCTTGCCCTTGCAGGCAGCACGATCCCCACGGCGTCACCTCACGCCGAGGAGGACTTCACCGTCTCCATCATCTCCGTCTCGGTCTATGGACCCTGGTTCATCGTCAAGGAGAAGGGTCTGGCCGACGGCATCAATGTCGACGTCAAGATCATCGAGGACACGACCGCGCGTAACGCCGGCCTCTCGAACAATTCCATCCAGTGCATCATGACGACCATGGACAACACGGTCGTCACCGCATCGTCAGCCGTGCCGGTCAAGCATGTCGCGGTGCCGCTGATGTCCTATGGCCTCGACCAGATGGTCGTTTCCAACGACATTCAGACCGAAGCGGATCTGCGCGGCCGCACCTTCGCCGCCGATTACGGTTTCTTGAACCACATGTGGATGCTGCTGACCCTGAAACGGGCGGGTATTCCGTTCGATGAGGTCAACCACACCATCATGCTGCCGCAGGAATCGACGGCGGCGTTCGCCAGCGGTGCGCTGGATGTCGACGTCACGTGGATACCCTTTTCGACCCAGTCCTTGGAGCGCGAGGACTCCCACATGTTGAAGTCCAGCTTCACCGACAAGACCTGGGAACGCGGTCTGATCTCCGATTCGATCGCGTGCAATCAGGAATGGCTGGACGCCAATCCCGACACCGCACGCGAGGTCATCCGAGCGTGGTTCGAAGCGGTCAACTGGTGGAAGGAAAACCCGGACGAAGGCAACGAGATCGTCGCCGCCGGCCTCGACTGGCCGGTCGAGGACGTGAGCCTGACCCAGTACGGCGCGGTGATGCTGAACATCAACCAGAACATGGGCGCCGTCGGCCTTGAAGGCGGTGAGCCGCTTTGCGCGAGCATTCCCGAGGGCGCGCCGGAACCGCCGGCCGCTGCCAGCGGCTGGGGCCAGATGGTCGGCGACAAGGCCGACTGCGAGGCCGGCTATCTCGCCGATACCTGGGAACTGTTCGCCGATGTCTACTCCGAAGCCGGTGTCATGGACGAACGTGTCTCGGCCGCCGATGGTATCGACAACAGCATCATCGAATGGCTGAACGCCGAGGGATACGACCAGGAGTACGGTTCCAACAAGTGGATCGGCCGCGTCGGTCCATGAGTTGATGACCCTGTGCGGGCAAGAGACCCAGCTCTTGTCCGCACCTTTTTTCTCCGTCTCACGCCAGAGGCAAAGTTGGAGAACCGATATGCGATCACAGTTTGACTATTCACGCCCGACCTCGCCGCAAGAGGCCGTCGCCATGCGGGCCAACCTTGGCGACGGCGCGCGCTTCTGGGCGGGCGGCACGGATATGACCCTTATGTGGCAACGCGAGGAGGTGTCGCTTGATCATTGCATCGACCTCACCTACCTCGATGAGCTCCGGTTCATGGACGTCGCCGACGACCGCATTCGTATCGGTGCCATGGCGACGCTGGCGGCGCTGGAACGTTCGGCCGACCGCCACGCGCACCTCAAGACGCTAAGCGACATCACCAAGCTGATGTGCACACCGCAGACCCGGTCCATCGCAACCGTCGGCGGCAACCTGTGCAACGCGTCGCCAGCGGCCGACCTGTCGCCGGCCTTTGTCGCCCTGGACGCCGAAGCCGTTATCCTGCGTCCCGATGGCGAGCGCCGCATCGCCATGGAAGATTTCTTCGAAGGCGTGAACCACACGGTCGTCTCGAACGGCGACCTGTTGTCGGAGATCGACATTCCCCTACCGTCAGACCACCGTGTTGGGGCGTCCTATCGGCGTATCGATCGCACGGTTGTCGATATCGCCCTGGTCAACGCGTCAGTCTCGGTGTCGGTCGATGCGGCCTCGCGCGTTGCCGGCACGCGGATCGCGCTTGGCGCCGTGGCGCCCGTCATCATTCGATCGTCCGCGGCGGAAGCGGTGCTGATCGGCGCTGACCTCAACGGCATCGACGGCGGCTTGCTGGTCAAGGCGGGCGAGTTGGCCGCAGCCGATGCCAGACCAATTTCCGACGTCCGTGCCAGCGCTGACTATCGCCGCGCCATGATCAAGGTGATGGTCAAGCGCGCCCTTAACGACGCAATCACCAAACTTGGAGGGACGGTCACATGACAACGCTCAAGGTCAACGGCCAGACCCATACCCTGGATGTCGCGCCGAACCGCACGCTTGCCGACGTCCTGCGCAACGAACTCGGCCTGATTGGTGTTCGGGTGTCCTGTTCCGAGGGCGAGTGCGGCTCGTGCACGGTCCTGGTCGACGGCGAACCGGTGACCTCGTGCATGATGCTGGTCGACCAGGGTGAACAGCATGAACTTCAGACAATCGAAGGATTGGGCACCTCCGACGATCTGCACCCGATCCAGCAGGCATTCGTCGAGCAACAGGGTTTTCAGTGCGCCTTTTGCACGCCTGGCTTCGTTATGAGCGCCAAGGCGTTCTTGGCCGAGAACCCGAACCCAACACGTGAGGAAACGGCGTTTGCCATGAGCGGCAACATCTGCCGCTGCGGCGCCTACCCCTATATCGTCGACGCGGTCATGAATGCGGCAGAAAAGTTGCGCGCCCGTGACGGCGCCGATCGTCGCGCCGCGGACTAGGAGGAACTGAGATGGGATACGAAGACAGAAACTTCTCCGTCGTCGGCAAGGGCGTTCACGTCAAGGATGCCAGCGAAAAGGTGACGGGCGCGCTCAAATACGCGGTCGATCTTAAGGTCCAGAACATGGCCTATGGCAAGATCCTGCGCTGCCCGCACCCGCACGCGCGCATTACCCGCATCGATACCAGCAAGGCCGAGGCGTTGGCCGGCGTCTATGGCGTCCTGACCCACCTGGACACACCGGGCCTGGACTGGGAAGCCGCCTGGTTCAACTACCGCGGCAAGGTGCTTGATGGCATAGGCCGCTTTGTCGGCGACGACATGGCGGCGGTCGCCGCGGTAAGCGAGGAAATTGCCGAACAGGCGGTGCGCCTGATCGAGGTTGAATACGAAGTCCTGCCCCACGTCTTCGACATGGAAGAAGCGCGAAAGATGGACGCGCCGCAGATCCGCGACGAGGGCAATGAACGCGACCCCTACATCGTCGAGTGGGGCGATGTGGCGGAAGGCGAAAAGGACGCCGAGGTCACCGTCGACTGCGACATCTTCTACGAGAGCCAGCAATACGCGCCGCTTGGTCGCAACGCGGCCATCGCTGAATGGATGGGCGACAAGGTGACCTTGTGGACGTCGTCACAGACGCCGTCGGAATTGCGTGACGGCGTGCACGAAGCGCTCGGCATTCCGCTCAGCAAGATCCGCGTCATGGCGCTTCCGTGCGGCAGTTCCTTCGGCCAGTGGTGGAGCAACAATTTCATGATCATCACTGTGCTGCTGGCCAAGAAGGCCCGCCGGGCGGTGAAGATCGAGCTGACCAATGAGGAGTGCATGGCGACGGTCAAGCGTCGCCACCTGGAACGCACGCGCGGTCGTATGGGCTGCACCAAGGACGGCCAGATCACGCTGGCTCAGTTCGACCATCTCATCGACAACGGCGGCTATGGCTTCAAGGACGACGTCGGCTTCTTCTGCGTCGACATGTGGGGCCGCGCCCGACACGGCCACTATGCCGTTCACGGCATCAACACGAACCTTCTGACCGCCGGCTGCATGCGCGGCGTCGGTGACTGTACGCTTGGCGCCAGCGTCGAGCGGGTCGCCGACCAGCTGGCCGAGAAGGTCGGCATGGATCCCGTCGATTTTCGCATCAAAAACCAGATCAAGCCCGGCGAAGAGCTGCGCATGCAGCACAGCAAGCACAACATGAAGGGCAACATCAAAGAGTACATCGACGGCATTCGCGAGGACCTGAAGGAGGACTGGCCGGAGCTGTTCCACCTCTCCAGCGGCTCGACCGAGGACATCCTGACCATGGGTGCCGACGCGTTCGGCTGGAAGGAGCGATGGAAGGGCTGGGGCAAGCCGCATACGGTTGACGGCCCCCTGCGCCGCGCGGTCGGTGTCGGCACCGGCGCCCATGTTTGCGGCGTCGAGTTCGAGGGCAGCACTTCGGCGGTCGTGCGCATCAACCCCGACGGTAGCCTGAAGGTGCATTGCAGCGTTGGCCGCCAGGGACAAGGCAGTGAAACCACCCAATCACAGGTCGCCGCCGAGGCCATGGGCGTCTCGCTCGATATGGTCGAGATAGAGACCGGCGACACCGATTCCTGTCCCTGGAGCCACGGTTCGCTCGCCAGCAACACCATGTACCGGGTCGGCTGGGCGACCCGCGCGGCAACCATGGATGCGCGCCGCCAGCTTCTGGAGATCGCCGCGCGCGAGCTGTTCGACGGCGCCGACCCCGCCGAACTCGACATCACCGACGGCGTGGTCCATCCCAAAGGACAGCCCGATTCCAACCGGCGCTTTCCCATCACCCAGGTCCTGCACGAGATCCGATCCGATACGCTGGGCCAGACCTCGTCGATCACCGGACGTCCATCGGTGCCGATGCCGCCCGCGACCACGTTCGCGCGTCAGTTCGCCGCCCAGTTCGTCGAGGTCGAGGTCGATATCGAAACCGGCCAGATCAAACTTTTGGACTTTCTGGCGGCTCAGGACAGCGGGACCGTGGTCAACCCCCAAGTCCTGAAGAACCAGGTCATCGGCGGCGCTATCTGCGGCGCCGGCTTCGCCATCTATGAACACTTGGTGTTCGACGAAGAGACCGGTGCCATAAAGAACGCCAATCTCTTGGACTACAAGCTGCTGCGCGCGGCCGATTTCCCACACCAGGCCAAGGTCATGTTCAGCGAATCCTATGACCCCGTCGGACCGTTCGGCGCGCGTGGTGCGGGCGAATCGCCGATCGCCGCCTCGATCGCGGCCGTGGCCCAGGCGGTCTATAACGCGACCGGTGTCTGGGTCGATCTGCCCATGACGCCGGAGCGTGTCGTGCGCGCGCTGGGCGGCGTTTGAACCCGGGCTTTCGTCGTAGACGCTTGATCTGGGCGGGGTGTTGCCACTAAACGTGTCCTCCTCGCCCACGCGCGCTGCGCGGCAACCATGACACAACAAAAGGGAGGTGTTCGTGACCTCGAACACGTATGAAACCGGACGCCTGAATCTGCCATTTGTCGGCCACTGTACCTTCGGCAAGCAGCCGCCGTGCCTGGACTGGTCGGCAATAGACGCCCATGTCGCCGTGCTCGGCGCGCCGTTCGATATGGGTACCCAGTACCGCGCCGGCGCCCGCTTCGGCCCGCGCGCCATCCGCGAAGCCTCGACGCTGTTCTCGTTCGGTCATGGCGGCGCGTACGACTTCGAAGACGACATCAGCTACATGCCGGTCGACCAGGTGCGCATGGTCGATATCGGCGATGCCGACATGATTCATACCGACACGATCAAGAGTCACGACAACATCGAACTGGGCGTCCGGGCGATCCTGGACGCCGGCGCGCTGCCGGTCGTGCTGGGCGGCGATCACTCCGTGCATGCTCCCTGCATTCGCGCCTTCTCCGATCAGGAGCCCGTGCACATCATCCAAATCGACGCCCACCTGGACTTTGTCGACGAGCGACACGGCGTGCGCTACGGCCACGGCAATCCATTGCGGCGAGCATCCGAAATGGAGCATGTCACCGGTTTCAGCCAACTCGGCATCCGCAATGTCTCATCGTCAAACCGCGACGACTACGCGGCCGCGCGCAAGGCGGGCTCCGACATTCTGTCAGTCCGCGATGTCCGACGGCTGGGAACGCAAGGGGTGCTCGACCGCATCCCCGACGGCGTGCGCTACTACGCGACCATCGACGTCGACGGCTTCGATCCCTCGATCGCGCCGGGGACGGGCACGCCGAGCCATGGCGGGTTCCTCTACTACGAAGTCTTGGAGATCTTCCAAGGGCTGGTGAAGAAAGGCGACATTGTCGGCATCGACTTCGTCGAGGTCGCGCCCGACTACGATCACACCGGATCGACCGCCTTCCTGGCCGCCCAGTTTCTGATGAATGTGCTGGGCTTCATCTTCCACGAAAAAGGCATGAGCGCCTGATCGCCGTCAGCTTTGAGCGCGATCCAGCATGTTGAGATGGCGCAGCGCGGCGCAGGCTGCGCCATAGCCGTTGTCGATGTTGACGACGGTGATGCCCGGCGCGCATGACGTCAGTGCGGCGAACATCGCCGTCCGCCCGCCCTCCGCCGCGCCGTAGCCGACCGAGGTCGGCAGCGCGATGACGACACCGGGCACCAGGCCGGCGACGACGCTGACCAAGGCGCCTTCCATCCCGGCGGTAACGATCACCACCGGCATGGCGCGGATGTCGTCCAGACACGCCTCCAAACGCCACAGGCCCGCGACACCGACATCGTGGTGGGTCTGGCTGGACTCGCCGTGAAACGCCAGGGTTCTCACCGCCTCCTGCGCGACCGGCAGGTCTGACGTTCCCCCGCTCAGGACAGCGACGCGCGCGGTATCACGCAGCGGGTGTCGGACTCGCAGATAGGCCGTCCGCGACAATTCGTCGACATCCAGGCGCTGCCGCAGCACAGCCGGCAACGCATCGGCTTTATCAGAATCAAGTCTGGTCAGCAGAATCGGCGTGTCCTCACCGACCTCATGCAGGATCGCGGCGATCTGGTCGGCCGATTTGCTTTCGCAGAACACCGCCTCACCAAAGCCGATCCGCGCTTCGCGATCGCGGTCGAACCGGAATGCAGACGTCTCAGTCATCGCCCGGCTTGCCGAGGAACGCGCTGCCTCGCCTGTAGGCGGCAAAGGTCACGGTATCGGCTGCGTCCGTCGCGCTGAAAACATTTCGTACCTTGTTGGAAAGCATGGTGCGGCGCGACGTGCTCAACCGTGCGAGCGCGTCATCGTCGAGTTCAATGCGAATGCCGTCATGGGCGACCCGACAGCGCACCGTATCAGCGGTCACCGCGGCACCAACCAGTCTCTCGGCAGCGTGCACGCCGCGCACCAGGTCGGGCGAGACGGCGATGCCGGTCTCGATACGGCTCGCCAGGCATGGCATGGCCGGCAGCGCCTTGATGTCATCGAGGCCGAGCGCCGCCGCCGCTGCGCGGACATCGACCTTGGCAAAGCCCGCCTCGACAAATGGGTGCACCACCCCGTGCGCGGCCGCCGCCTTGAGACCGGGCCGGAAATCCCCGAGGTCGTCCAGATTGGTCCCCGACATCAGCGTACCCGCCCGCCGCGTGGCGATGGCACCATAAAGATCGGTCTTGCAGTAGAAGCACCGGTCAAGTGGGTTGGCGAGATAACGCTGGTCGTCGAACTCGCCTGCATCGATCACGACGAGCTTCCAGCCTTCGCGGACAGCGTATTGGCGCACGCGATCCGTCGCCTCCGGCGGCACCGCCGGCGACACCGCGTGGCAGACCGTCGTTCGTTCCGGGTCGGCCCGATGGGCGACGACGGCAAGGGTCATGCTGTCGACGCCACCGCTGACCGCGATCGCCTTGTCGCCGATGCCGGTCAGCACGTTCACCAGCGCAGCGCCCTTGGGCAAGGCGATAAGCGCCAGCAATCCGGCCTGGGTCTCAGCCATCGCCGGCCTCTCCGCGGTCACGGGCCGCCGCTTCAGCACGGGCGCGTGCGACGCGGCGTCCGTCGTGGCCACCCGACACGTCGGCCAGATCGGCCATCTCCGCCTTCGCGGTCGTCGTGCCGCCGGGACGGTTCGCGAGCTTGACGTCAACCGTCGCATCACCGTCGCCTATCCGGACCGTCTCGCGCGCCAGCGTGCGCCGGGCAACACGCTGCCAGCGCAGACCAAGCGTCGTCGTCTCCCGAAAGATCGTCTCGACGACCGGCTCCAGTCGCCCCGGCGTGGCCAATACCTGGATGTGGGTGCACATCCGCCCCCGCTTGCCGATGGCGGGCACTTGCAGCACATCGATAACGCCGGCCAGGGATCGCATCCGGTCGAGGGCAAGCGCCAAGTCCTCCGGCGTTTGATCATCGACCTCGAACGTGCAGACGAGGATGTTGTCGTGTCCGCAGACGCTGATCTCGTCGAAGACGACGACGCGCAGCAGGTTGGCCATACCGTCCAATGACCGACTGCCCAGGCCGTGCCCGGTCGCGGCGAGTGTCATCACCTGTTCCGGTGGCTCAAAGGACGGATCCAGGCTGCGCAGCAGCGCAGCGCCTGTCGGGGTGACGCGCTCGCCAGCAAGGCCATCGGTGAAGGTCGGCATACCTTCAAGCAGGAGGGCGGTGGCCGGCGCGGGCACCGGAAGGGGACCGTGATCGGTCTTGACCCGGCCGCTGCCCAGTGGGATCGGCGAGCATGACCACGCCGCATCCCCGACCGCTTCAATCAGCCAGGCGCCGGCGATGATGTCGAAGATCGAATCGACCGCGCCGACCTCGTGAAACACCACGCTCGCGCGATCGACGCCGTGGATCCCGGCCTCGGCATCGGCCAGCAGCGTGAAGACCGCTTCTGCCCGGGCGCGAACCGCGTGATCCAGCGGCAGACCGGCCAGAATCCCCATAATGTCGCGGTAGGACCGGTGATGCTGTTCGGCCGCCGGCCGGGTTGGCACGACAGAAACCTGAAGGCCTGCGATGCCGGCGCTTGTCGATGTCTTCCACGTCAACCGGGCGAGCGATGTCAGCCCATCAATGTCCAGCGCCTTTGCCAGTCCCGGGCGCAATGACGGCACCGCATCCAACATTGCAGCGGCAAACATGTCGCCGGCGATACCACCGAGCAGGTCGAGATGAATATGGCGCGCTGTGGTCATGCGGTGTTGCCGAACAGGTACCGCACGAGCTTAACCATCAAATGGCAGGAGTTCATCATCGGCGCCGAAATCGAGCGCGCCCGGCTCACCCATCACCGTGACATCGGGCTTACCGGCGAGGTCCGTCAGGCACGCCGTCGACACGTCGATCTCCTCCAGACGCAAGGTGTTGCGGATGCGCACCAGCCTGAGGTCGTCGGTAGCGACTAGGCCGACCGACCCGGCCGCCGCTGCCGTCGCTTCACGCGCCGTTTCCATGACCATGGGAATGCGCGCGTGCTCCGGTTCGGAGCCGGCAATAGCGTTCACGTAGAGCGCCTTGATATCGATCTTGTCGTAGAGGCGTTTGGTGATGAAGTCGGCGCTGCCGACGCCATCCGCGTTACCGGCCGAGGCCGCAGTCAGATCGCAGACGACGATACGTTTGATGCGCGGCGTTTCCGGGTCCTCCGTCACCAGCGGCATATTGATGCGCCCGACCACCTTGGTATCGAAACCGGAGCCGGAGATATCCTTGCCCATCTCGTCGATCAGCAGCACGTCGATGTCGTCGAGTGGCAGGCGCGGCTCGAACGCCTTGGACTGGCGCAACAGCGCCTCCTCGCCGGCGACCAGCTCGTCGGCCGCCAACACGTCGATCGCGGCGGTCTGCGCACGCCCGTCCTCGACGATGCCGACACCGAACAGAATCTTGCCGCTGTCGAGGATGGTGTCGGCGATGGCGCGGATGACCGGCGCATAACCATGCACCATGAAGGCCTTGTGATAGAGGGTGGCGCCCTCTTCCTTGCCCATACCAATCGCCATCATCTTCATCAGGCCGCTTTCGAAGCTGTGGGTGAACTCCGTGTGCGACTTCACGCGGTTGATCAGGACGATGTGGTCGGCGCCGTTGGCATGGCGGTCGATCAGGACGGGAATACCGAGGTCGTCGAGGTCGGCGATCTGGTCAAAGTCCAGCGACGACTCGATGGTGACATCCAGCGCGCCCGGCTCGATCCCCTGTCCAATCAGGACCTGACGCTGACCTTCGGCCGTCGCCGCGCCGTGGCTGCCCATGGCCGGGAACAGAAAGGGTTTGAGGCCGGCTTCTTTAAGCGCGATCACCGTGCTGGCGACGACCTGCCCGTAATTGGCGATCCCGCGGCTGCTGCAGCCGACCGCGACCGTGTCGCCGGGTTTCGTGCGCGATGCAAGATCGAGCTTGGCAACGCCCCCGCTGACGGCAGCGTCGATATCACCGAGCGGGTCGGCTTTGATGGCTTGGCGAACACGCACGACCGTGGGCAGCATGGTTGTTTCCTCGACCTAGTGTCAGCCGGATGCGCCGCGCAGCTTCAAGCCGCCGGCGTCATGATTGTGCCAGCGGTACGCAGACCCCTGAATAGGGCGTTCACGATCCATACATCGGGCACCGCCGACCTAACCCGCCTTGGCCAGCGACTTGTCCGAACCGTTGCCGGGCAGCAGTTCGCGCAGATCCGACAGGAAGGTCTCGATCAGCATGGACTGTGGTCCGCCGACCCGCACGGCAACCTCGAACAGCGTGTAATAGCGTGACTTCTTCGCCAGGACTGGCGTCAGTTCGCCTTGTGTGACGTACTCGTTCGCCCACGCCGTCGGCAGGTGGCCGATATAGTGGCCGGACATCAGCAGCACCAGCAGCGCTTCCATGTTGTCGGCCGAGGCGGCGATGTTGGCTGGTTTGAAAGGTCCGGTCGAGAGCGCGCCACCGTAATAGGAGCGCTGCACGTAGTCGAACTTCTGGACGTCGTCCAGACTGACCCGGCCCTTGTTGGCACGCTCGAACAACGGATGTTTGCGCCCGCAGTAAAGCGTCTGCTCCTCGGTGAAGGCGGGGTAATAGCGCAGGCCCGGCACGTGACTGGGATAGGTGTGGATCCCCAGATGGTAGCGCTCGCCGAGCACACCATGTTCGATATCGAGCGGGTTGGCGGTACTCAGGTCGAAACGCACATCAGCGCCGCGTTCCAGAAAGACGGCGATCGCCTGGGCAAGACGGAAGTCCGGGTTGCGATAGAGCACGTCGGCAAAGGCGATGCGCAGCTCGCCGCTAAGGCCACCGCGCGCGCCATTCACCGCAGAGGTGAACTGGTCGATCGAGCGGAACAACGACTTCGCGGACTCATAGACGAATTTGCCGTCCTCGGTCAGCGCGAAACCGCTGCGTCCGCGCCGGCACAGCCGCATGCCGAGCCGGCTTTCCAGATCACTCATCTGCGTGCTAATCGTCGACTGGCCGACATTGAGCGCGATCTGGGCGGCGGAGAACCCACCGCATTCCACGACGGTCATGAACACCCGCAGCAAGCGGATGTCCGGGGTATGAAGCGAATGAAGCATCGTCAACAGCCTCGTTTCGCAGTTCGAAGGATATTGAATTAATTATGCGTTAAATCAGATTTTATCAACACATTGTCAATGCCACCATCGTCCCGTCAAATCTGAATTTTGGGGAGTTTCAAGCCGGTGACGTCGAACAGCGACCAACGCCGCGATCCGATGACCGCGCCGCGCTATACCGAGATCCCGACCTTCATGCGTGCGCCGCTGGCAACCGATTTCGACGATGTCGACATCGCCATGATCGGTGTGCCCTATGACGGCGCCCTGACCAACCGGCCGGGCGCGCGCCATGGTCCGCGGGAAATCCGCAACCAGTCGAGCCTGATGCGCGCGATCCATCATGTCACGCGGGTCAACCCTTACGATTTATGCAAGGTCGTCGACGCCGGTGACATACCGCTTAGCCGGGTGTTCGAGATTGAAGCGGTGATTGCCGATATCCGCGACTTCTATGGCCACCTGCACGCAAAGGGCGTGGTGCCGCTGTCGGCAGGCGGCGATCACTCGATCACCTATCCGATTTTCGGCGGCATTGCCGCCGAGCAGCCGGTCGGCATGATCCATATCGACGCCCACACCGATACGTGGGACGAGTTCCTAGGCTCCAAGTTCACCCATGGCGCACCCTTCCGACGCTCCGTCGAGGACGGTCTGCTTGACCCCAAGCGTACGGTGCAGATCGGCATTCGCGGTGCCCAAAATACCGCCGAGGGCTGGCAGTACTCGATCGACAGCGGCATGCGCGTGATCTTCATGGAGGAGTTTGCCGAGATCGGCGTCGACAACGTGATCGCCGAGGCGCGCCGCGTTGTCGGCGACGGACCAACCTATATCTCGTTCGATATCGACGCCTTGGATCCCGCTTTCGCGCCGGGCACCGGCACGCCTGAGGTCGGCGGTATCATGCCGATCGAAGCCCAGAAACTGCTGCGCGGCCTGCGCGGCCTCGACCTGCGCGGCGCCGACCTCGTCGAGGTCTCGCCGCCGTTCGACCCCAGCGGCAATACCGCTCTGGTCGGCGCCACCATGATGTATGAACTCTTATGCTTGCTCGCCGAGTCGATTGACCAGCGGCGCTAGATTAACCACCGTCCGGGCTCTGGCCCAACAGTTCTGCGAACCGCCTTTGTTGCTGGTTCGCCATCACCGAATGCGAAAGACACAGCCATGAACGAAATCACCGACGTCAAAGCACGCGAAATCATCGATTGCCGAGGCTGGCCGACCGTCCAGGTCGATGTCTCGGTTGACGGGATGCTGGCCGGGCGAGCCGACGTGCCCCAGGGCCGCTCAACCGGCACCCACGAAGCTCGCGTCCTGCACGATGGCGGCAACCGCTATTTCGGCCAGGGCGTCCGCCAGGCCGTCGCCAACGTCATGGGTGAGATTGCCGAAGCCATCCTGGGCATGGATGTTACCGAGCAGCGCCGGATCGATCAGGTGATGTGTGAACTGGACGGCACGCCCAACAAGAACCGATTGGGCGCCAACGCCATTCTGGGCGTGTCCCTGGCGGTCGCGCGCGCCGGCGCCGAGGTCAGTGGCGTGCCGCTTTATCGCTACATCAACCCGATCAGCCGTATCTTGCCGGTACCGCTGATGAACTGCCTCAACGGCGGCAAGCTGACCGCCAACGACCTGGAGATCCAGGAGTTCATCATCATGCCCGTCGGCGCGGAGAGCTACGCCCACGCGCTGCAGGTCACCACCGAGATCAACGAGGCGCTGCGCGATATCGTCATCGAAAAGTACGGTATCCTCGCCACCAATACCGGCGATGAAGGCGGCTTTGCCACACCCATGCGCGGCATCTGGGAACCTTTCGAGTTCATGCAGCGCGCCTGCGATGCAGCCGGTTATCGCGCGGGCTTCGGCGAAGACATTGTCTACGGTATGGATTGCGCGTCGACCCACTGGTTCGACAAAGAGCGCGATGTTTATGTGCTCGACAATACCGACTACGACCGCGACGCCCTGATCGATCTCTACAAGCAGGTCGCCGCCAAGTATCCCCTTGGTTCCATGGAAGACCCGTTGGACGAAGACGACCTGGAGGGTTTCGTCAAGGTGACCGCCGAGCTGCCGCAGACGCAGATCGTCGGCGACGATTTGTTCGTCACCAATGTGGAGCGGCTGAAGCTGGGCGTGGATATCGGCGCCGCCAATGCCATGCTGTTTAAGGTCAACCAGATCGGCTCGCTGAGCGAGGCGCTTGATGCCGCCGGTTTCGCCTACCGCCACGGCTACGGCGTGCAGGTCTCCGAGCGATCCGGCGAGACCGAGGATCCGTTGATCTCCGATCTCGTGGTCGCGCTCGACAGCGGCCAGATCAAGACCGGCATGCCGGTGCGCGGCGAACGCACAGCCAAGCACAATCGCCTGCTGTTGATCGAAGAAGAGCTCGGCACGACATCGGTGTACGCCGGGCACGGCTTTCATCGGCCTGGCTAAGGCCCGGCCGACCGCACGACGTGCTGTTCGATCATGAGGTCGTTTATCAGCAACCGCGATACGCTGGATGATGCAGCCAATCCGGCGCGCCAGGCCGTGCTGGATCTTGTCGATCACGCATTAGCAGCATCGGATCCCGGCGTCGCAGCCGCGAACCTGCTGTCTCTTCAAGGCAGCACGCTTATCGTCGGCGATCGCGCCATCGATCTCGATGGACGCCAAGTCTTCGTCATCGGCACGGGCAAGGCGACCTATCCCATTGCCAAGGTCCTTGACGACCTGCTGGGCGAGCGCATCGACGCCAGCCTGGTCGTTTGCAAGGCCGGTCAAGAGGGCAGCCTGACGCACATCGATCTCGCGCTTGCCGCCCATCCCGTCCCGGATGAGATGTCCCTGGAAGGCGCCAAGCGTACGGTCGAGCTGCTGCAGGCCGTGCGGCCGGGCGACGTGGTCATTGCGGCCGTAACGGGCGGCAGCTCCGCCTTGTTCGTCTCCCCCGTTCCCGGCGTCTCCCTCGACGACAAGAAGGCGCTTAGTCGCAAACTGCTGACATGCGGTGCCAACATTCGTGAGATCAACGCGGTGCGCAAACATGTCAGCACGGTCAAAGGCGGTCGTCTGGCCGCCGCGTTACCGGCCGGAACGATCTTGATCAATCTGACCGTCTCCGACGTCATCGGCGATGCGCTCGACTACATCACCGACCCGACGGTCCCGGATACGGCGACCCTCGACGACGCGCGGCTTACGCTCGACAAGTACGGGCTGTGGCAGTCCATTCCGGCCTCGATCGCCGACTATCTAAAAAACGCCGGGCCGTCGGACGAAACGCCGAAGGAAGCCGATTTGGCCCATCTCGACCGGATCGACCATATTCTCGTCGCCGCCGATGCCGCCTGCCACGCTGCGGCCCGTCGTGCCGAGTCGCTCGGATTCAACTCACTCCTGCTGTCGACGGCGTTCGAGGGGGAAAGCCGGGAACTCGGACGAACCCTCTCAGCCATCGCGCGCGAGGTCCGGCTGAGCGGTCATCCGCTTCCCGCACCCTGCGTTCTGATCGGCGGCGGCGAAACCACGGTGACCATCGATAGCGAACACGGTATCGGTGGTCCCAACCAGGAGTTCGCCGTGGCCGGCGCGCTTTATCTGGACGGTCTTGAGAACGTCGCGTTGCTGGGCATCGACACGGACGGTACGGACGGCCCGTCCGACGCAGCGGGCGGCCTGGTCGACGGCGCCAGCCTGACACGCGCTAGAGCCGCGGGCTTGGACCTTGATGACGTCCTGCGCCGCCACGACGCGACCGCGGCGTTGGCCACCATGGGGTCGCTGATCGTTACCGGCGCGACCGGCACCAATGTCAACGATCTGAAACTGGTCGTGATCGGCGTCTGAACCCTAGAGCGGATACCGTTTGATGGATTCGCTTCGCGATGACATCAGGACAGGTGAATCCGCTCTACTCATAGATTGGGAGCAGGTCAGATCAGCAGGTCGCCGCGGTCGACGGTAATCGCCTGGCCGGTGATGTTGCGCGCGGCGTCCGACGCCAGGAACAGATAGGTATCCGCCATCTCGTGCGGTTCCATCAGACCAGGAAACGCCTGGGCGCCAACAATCTCGTCCAACAGCTCGCTTTCGGCCTGGTCGGCGCGGCGCGCCATGGCGGCCAGCGAGCGCATGCTGGCGATGGTGCGGACCCAGCCCGGGCAGACCGCGTTGACGCTGATGCCGCGCGGCCCCAGTTCCTTGGCCAGGCTGCGCATGAAACCCAGATTGGCGTGTTTCGATGCGCTATAGGCACTGAACTCGCCGACCGCCGACTTGGCCCACTGTGATGCGGTCATGATGATGCGCCCGCCGTCCGGTATTTTCGGCAGGCAGCGCCGCGTGACGTAGTAGGTCCCCATGACATTGATGTCGACGATACGCCGGAAGGTCTCCTCGATCTCCGGATCATCATCCTCGATCGGCGTGATCAATTCCAAGCCGGCATTGTTGACCAGGACATCGACCCGGTCGATCTGCTGGGTCACGGCATCCAGGCTGCTCCGGTCGGTGATGTCACACAAAAAGCCGCATGCGGGGCAGCCGTACTTGTCGGCCAACTGCTGGGCAACCTCCTCGACCTCATCATCCAGAGCGATCAGGGTTAGATCGCAGCCGGCGCCGGCGAACCCCTCAGCGATGCCCAAACCGATCCCGCGGCTACCGCCGGTGATCACAACCTTCTTGCCTTTGAGTCCCATCGTCGCCATGTCAGTTACCTAGACATCCACCGCATCGTCATCCGTCTCCAAGTGGCGCATTGTGTCGCGTACATGATTGCGCAGGTGAAAGAAGTCTTCGGTCTCCTTGGTCGTCATATCGCGGTGAACCGGCAGTTTCTGCATCACGTCGATTTCCTCGACGATCGTTGCCGGGCGCGCGGAGAAGATCACGATTCGATCGGCCAGGAAGATCGCCTCCTCGACGTCGTGGGTCACGAAGATCACGGTCTTGTTCTCGATCCGCGAAATCTCGCGCATCTGGACCTGCAGATGTTCGCGCGTCTGTGCGTCAAGCGCGCCGAACGGCTCGTCCATCAACAGAATATCGGGCTCGGCCGCCAGTGTGCGCGCGATGGCGACGCGCTGACGCATGCCGCCGGAGATCCGATTGACGTGAAAGTCGGCGAACTTATTGAGACCGACGAGATCAAGGTAGTGGTCGGCAATCTCCTGCTTCTGCTTCGGTGGAATATCGGTGCGGTACTTGGTGCCGAACTGGATGTTCTCGGACACGGTCAACCAGGGAAACGACGTGTAGGTCTGGAACACCATGCCTTTGCGCCGATCGGGACCGGTGACCTTTTCGCCGGCCAGCAGGACCTCGCCTGACGTCGCGGTCTCCAGCCCGCCGACAACGCGCATCAATGTCGTCTTGCCGCAGCCGGAAGGCCCCAGATAGACGACAAACTCGCCCTCCGCCAAGGTCATTGAAACGTTGTTGATGACGGCAATGGGTTCTGTATTGCGGCCGCCCGTCTCGAAGGTCTTCGAGACGCCGCGCACATCAACAAATGTGGAAGAGTCGACCATCACGCGCTCCTACAAGTATCGGAAGTAACGGCGATGGGCGACGCGGATCAGCTGATCGGTCACCAAGCCGATAATGCCGATGGTCAGGATGCCGGCCATCACCTCCGGCGTCTTGAGGAACCGGCGCATCGACCAGATGGCGTGGCCGATGCCGCTGTTGGCCGCAACGATCTCGGCGACGATGATCCAGGTCCAACACCAGCCCAGTGTGATCCGGAGGTTGTCGACCAGGTTCGGCATCATCGAGCGAAACACGATGTCCTTGGTGATGTTGCGCGGCTTGCCGCCGAGCGTATAGCCGATCTCGATGAACTCCTTGGGCACGCGCTTGGCATCATCGGCGACGAGCAGGACGAGCTGGAAGAACGTGCCCATGAACAGAACCGCGATCTTCGACGCCTCGCCGATGCCGAACCAGATGATCAAGAGCGGCACAAGTGCTGGTACCGGCAGGTAGCGGATGAAGTCGACAACCGGTTCGATCAGCGTGCCGACGATGCGATAGCTGCTCATCCAGATGCCAATCGGCACGGCGAACACGACGGAAAGTGCGAACGCGCCCCAGACACGCGCCACCGAGATCCAGATATCCTCGATGAAGTTGTTGACCGTCAGCATAGTCCACAACGCCGCAACGACATCGATCGGGGTCGGCAGGAACCGCTGCGGCACGATTTCGAAGGCCGAAATCAGGTACCAGATGACGAAGAAGCCGGCCAAGGCAACGACCGCCAAGATGAGGTCGGTGCGGGGCGAGGATTCGCCACGATAGGCGAACAGCGCCGATCTGAGGGCCATCAGGTCAGTCCTCCTGGATGGAACGCGCGGTGCGCCGGGACCGGACACACGAGGAGGCACCCATCACCGGCCCTGCAGGCTAGGCCCGCAAAGCCGGTGTGGGATACCAAAAAAACAGACGCTAGACGTTTAGCGCGTTTTGCCGTCGAACAGGCCGTCGGTCAGGCTCGGATCTGACATGGCCTCCATCGGAATCGCTTCGTCCATCAGGTCCAGTTCGACCTGAATGTCGTTCAGCGCGTTGATCACCTCTTCGAGCTTGGCCGGCTGGCCGCCAGTGCCGAAGTACTCCACCGCATCCTCATAGGAGGTGTAGTAGACGCCCTCGATGTCGATCTTCATCTGCTCCGGCGTCACTTCATAGGCCGGGGCCGCGACCTCGAGGAACTTTTCGGGGTCGTTGTTGTAGAGGTCGACGGCGCGATAGATGCCACGCATGAACGCCGCGTACTTCTCGCGGTCGGCCTCGTAGTCTTCCTTGTTGACGATGACGACGTCGGTGATAAGGCCATCAAAGTCCGCTGACGACAGCAGGATCTTCGACCCCTCGCGCGACGTGTTGTCGACGATCTCACTCATCATCGGTTCCCAGGTCGCGACGGCTGCCACGTCGTCGTCTTCAAACACGGCCTGGCTGTCATCGGTGTTGATGAGCCGAATGTTGACATCGGAGAAACTGTGACCGGCCTCCTTCAAGGCGTGGGCCGTCATCAAGGTGCCCGGATGGTTGATCTCGCCGGCGAAGGTGCGACCGATGAGGTCGGTAACCTCGTTAACGTCGGGCGCGGCGACAACGCCGTCGGCGCCAACCGAAATGTCGATCAGGCCAATGACGACGAAGTTCGAGTCGGCGGCAAGCGGACGCGACATGTGTTCGCCGATCGTGCGCATGGTGCAGTCGAGGTCGCCGATTTCGAGGCCGGGGTAGACGTTCGCGCGGTCGTTGTCGAAGACGGTCGTGACCTCAAGACCCTCTTCCTCGAAGTAACCCATGGCGCTCGCCACCGGCACCGGCGCGAAACCGAACCAATAGGGATAGGCGCAACGGATCACGCCTTCTTCCGCCTGAGCCGGCGCCGCGACCATGGTAGCCAATCCGATGGCCGCGCTGACCGCGACGCCCGCCACCATGGCGCTAATCCGGCCGGCACAATGCCGCCCGCTAAAACCTTTGCCCTCAAAATCCTTAGACATACTCCCGCCTCCCTGGGTTCTTTCGGAGTCTGCAGCAACGACCGCGACCGACCCGGGCCTGCCCTTGGCCACCCATACGGTCTGGTCCGGTCGGATACTGCCATTCACGGTATCATCGTCGCCAAGGCGCTTAGTTTGATAAATCTTAAGGTCTGATATCTTACATTGATACTTATCGATGATAGTGGACTCCCCGGCCTCGTTCAGGCCGACCGAAGTGCCGCTAATCGACCAACGCGTAGGCGCGCACCGGACTGCCATCGCCATGAACGATCTTCAGCGGCGCACCGTGGAAAAAGAAGGTTTTGGGCAGCTGGTCGGTGTTGATCAGGCGTTCGAACGAGACGACATCGCGCTCCAGGAGCCAGCGCTCGATGGCGATGTCGAATTCGAACCGTGCCGGCAGCCCGATAAAGCGCGGGCCGATGTCCACGATCGCTTGGGCCGTTGGCCATGAGATATCCGTCGCATGAAAGATAAGACCCATGTCGGGCGTGATGTCGTCATCGGACTCGTAGAGAACCGCCTCGCCAACGAAGGCTGAGAGATCATAGTCGTCCAGGTTCTTGCCATCGGCGGTGGCGTGCAGGGGCACGTTGACGTGGGTCCCGTCATGGCCGTTCATCTCCAGGCGCTTCATGTTCCAGCCGGTCTCCGCGAACACTTCGATCAGGTCGTAGCGCGGCGGCGGATCGCCGGGATAGACATCCATGTCCGCGTGCATCGGCAAGGTTAGATCGATGACCCTCATGATGTTCAGCCCCCTAGATCAAGGTCGCGGTTGGTCTCCGCCACACACCGCTATGGATAAATCAGCTCGAAGCTCTCGCACACGATGGGCTGGCGGTCGTGCCACAAGCGGTTCCATCGCGCGCATTGGCGCTTGAAATAATTGATGTGCGCGCCGCGCCAGTGGTCGACACTCAGATCACCCTCGCCTTCCGACGCGGCGAAGGCCTCGCCGACCTCCTCGAACGGTGTGATGGCAACGCCGGTGATCTGGACGACACAGACCGGCCGACCCTGTGTCGTCGTGACGATCCAGCAATCGCCGGGCTCGCGGATACGGATTTCCTCGGTCACGAACTGCAGCAACATATGCGCGGTGCCGCGTTTCGTCCCATCGCGCGCCATGACGGCGAGCGCGTCGATGAAGGCGGCGCGGTCTTCGCTAACCGGCTCGGCGAACGTGCCCGCGTGATGGGGCGTGTTAACGTCCAAGCCTATGGTCAGACAGGCTTTTTCCCAAAAGGCGCGTGTTTCGCCGGTGTCGAACTGCAACATCGCATCATGCCTGATTGGCTGTCGCGCCCCACCGATTGGGTCGCGCCATCAGGTTTCCTTCAACAGCGCATCGAAATAATCGATGGTCGCCGCCAAACCGTCCTTTAAGGGCGTCGTCGGCCGCCAGTCCAATTCGTCGGCGGCCAACGAGATGTCGGGACAACGTCGCTGCGGGTCGTCGTCTGGCCGCGGCCTGAAATCGAAAGTCGACGATGAACCCGTCATGTCGATGATTGTCTCCGCGAGTTCGCGGATCGTGACCTCGTGCGGGTTACCCAGATTGACGGGCCCGATAAAATCGCGCGACCCCTCCATCATCCTGAGGCATCCGTCGATCAGGTCGTCGACATAACAGAACGACCGTGTCTGCTCGCCGTCGCCATAAAGCGTGATCGGCTCACCCTTAAGCGCCTGAACCACGAAGTTCGACACCACGCGCCCGTCAGAGACGTGCATGCGCGGACCATAGGTGTTGAAGATACGAACCACCTTGATCGGCAGTTCGTGCTGACGGTGGTAGTCGAAGAAAAGAGTCTCGGCGCAGCGCTTGCCTTCATCGTAGCAGGATCGCGGTCCAATCGGGTTGACGTGGCCCCAGTAGTCTTCGGCCTGCGGATGCACGGCCGGATCGCCATAGACCTCCGACGTCGAGGCCTGCAGGATCGGCGCCTTCAGCCGCTTGGCCAGACCAAGCATGTTGATGGCGCCGTGCACGCTGGTCTTGGTCGTCTGGACGGGATCGTGCTGATAATGGATGGGCGAGGCCGGGCAGGCGAAGTTGAAGATAGCGTCAACCTCGATATGCAGCGGATGCGTGACGTCATGACGGATCAGCTCGAAATCCGGGTGGTCCATCAGGCCGCGGACCTTCCGCCTGTCGCCGGTAAAGAAATTGTCCACGGCGAGAACAGCGTGTCCTTCTTCAAGCAGCCGTTCGCACAGATGCGAGCCCAGAAATCCCGCGCCGCCCGTAACCAGCATCGTCATTTGCTTAAGCATGGGCGTTCATAACCCAAAACCCGCTGGGAGCGCGCCCGGAATTTTGAGCATTTTTCGTTCGTACGGCATCACCAGTCCACTCCCCTCCCGGCCACCCCGAGGATGCTGCCATGGGTGGCCGGGAGGGGAGTGGGCTGGCACCACGCCGATCCGTCAAAAACCGGAAAAGCGATAGCCGTAGGCCTCCTGTCTTAAGAAACACGGATAGGGACGTCACGATCAGACGGTTCCACCGAAACGCCGGCGATGCCAAGCCCAGGCATGGCTGATTTGAGCTTCGAGATCGAACGTTGTCGACCAACCGAGCTCACGCCGGGCGCGCTGCGGCGAACAGACTAGCGACGGCGGGTCACCGGGCCGGCGATCGCCGATCACCGAAGCGATCGTTGCCCCCGTCACCTGACGCGCCGTCTCGATGATTTCCAGGACCGATGCCCCCTGTCCCGAACCGAGGTTGACGGCGAGACTCGATCCACCGTCTTCAAGGCGTTCGAGCGCCAAGACATGCGCTGCCGCCAGATCAGTGACATGCACGAAGTCACGCAAGCACGATCCATCCGGCGTGGGATAGTCGGTGCCATAAACAGAGATCGTATCGCGCCGACCCAACGCCGTATCCAGAACCAGCGGTATCAGGTGGCTTTCAGGCTCATGATGTTCGCCGGCTTCGCCGTCCGGGTCCGCGCCGGCCGCGTTGAAGTACCGAAGGGCCATCCAACCGACGCCATGATCACGGCCGGCATCCACGAGCGCGTCCTCAATCGCCGTCTTGGTTTCCCCATAAGGGTTGATTGGCCGGCGTGGTGCATCCTCCGGGATCGGGACGGAGGCCGGCAGACCGTAAACCGCGGCGGTGCTGGAGAAAACGATCCGCGCAATCCGGTGCCGCACCATGGCGCTCAGGACGCTCTGCGAACCCTCGACATTGTTGCGGCGGTAGCGATCGGGGTGGCGCACCGATTCGGCGACCTCGGAGAGCGCCGCGAAGTGCACGACGGCACGCGGGCCGTGGCGCTCGATCACCTCGTCGAGGCGATCGCCGTCCAGGATGTCACCTTCCTCCAAAGGCCCCCAGCGCACGAGGTCGCGGTGCCCGGTGGAAAGGTTGTCGTAGGTAACCGGAAGGTAGCCGGCGCCAGCCAGCGCCTTGCAGGCATGGCTGCCGACATAGCCGGCGCCACCCGTCACCAGAACCACCCTATCGGACATGAACATCCCTTCTCGCCGTCATAGGCGCTGTCCGGCCCTGTATGGTCGAGTTCGGCCTTGAGGAAAAGCGCAGAATAGCGCAAGCCATGACCCGACGATCATGACCAATGCCGGGAGTTTCCACCGATGACCTTTGCCGTGCCCCCGCTGGAGCCTGTCTGCCTGACCATTGCCGGCGGCGACAGCCTGTTCCCGGTCGCCAGAGTGTTTTGCATCGGCCGCAACTACGCGGACCACGCGATCGAAATGGGTGGCAATCCCGACCGCGAAGAGCCGTTTTTCTTCGCCAAGCCAGCGACCGCCATCGTTCCCGGCGGTGGCGCCATCCCCTATCCGCCGGCGAGCCACGATCTGCACCACGAGGTCGAGATGGTGGCCGCGCTCGAAAAGGGCGGGCGCGACATCGCCGAAAGCGACGCCCTTGCCTGCGTCTTCGGCTATGCGGTCGGCATCGACCTGACGCGCCGCGATCTGCAGGCCACCGCCAAGAAGGCGGGCAGGCCATGGGACATGGCCAAGGGGTTTGACGCCTCAGGTCCGGTCGGCACGCTGGTGCCGGCAGCCAACTGCACGGGGATCGACCACGCGGCGATCACGCTCACGGTTAACGGCGAGACCCGCCAGTCGGGCCACCTCAACCAGATGATCTGGAAGACCGGCGAGGCGATCGCCTATCTGTCGCGGTTGATCGAGTTGAAGCCAGGCGACCTCATCTTTACGGGCACGCCGGCGGGAGTCGGCGCGCTACAGCGCGGCGACAGTCTGGTCGCCGAAATCACCGGCCTGCCGAAACTGACCTGCACGATCGCCTGATCGCGTCAGCTCTCTGAACGCGGCACGATCAGCGCGTCAACCACCAGGCAACCCTTGCCCTCGGGATAAACAAGCAGCGGGTTGATGTCGATGCCTTCAATGGCATCGGCATGGGCTGTCGCAAAGCCGGCGAGCGCGTTGAGCGCGTCGCACAGCGCGCCGGTGTCGGCCGGCCCTGAACCTCGGAATCCTGCCAACAGGTGCGCCAGCCGACCGCCGGTGAGCATACCCTCGATGTCGCCTTGACGCGGTGGCAGGCAGCACATTGCGACGTCGTCGAACAGTTCGGCGAGCACACCGCCCGCCCCAACCGCCATCACCAGGCCAAAGGCCGGGTCGCGCGCGATACCGGCAATCACCTCGACTCCGGACGGCGCCATGGCCTGGACGACGAACTGCACCGGCAGCGATGCGACCGGCATCGCCACGAGACGCTCCTGCAGTCGTGCCCAAGCGGCGGCCACGTCGTCAGCGTCGGAAAGGCGCAGTTCGATCAAGCCATGTTCGCTGCGGTGGGGAATGGCGTCGCCAACGACCTTCAGAACCACCGGGTAGCCGATGTCGCTTGCGGCCTCGAGCGCCGCCGGCAGGTCATCGACCAGACGTTCGTTCACGGTCGGAAGCCCGGCCCCGGCCAGAAGCCGCTTGGCATCGAACTCGTGGACCGAGGCGCGGGATGCCCAGTCGGGGCGTTCGCCGCCGCCGTCGTCCGGCGCCGCATGGGCCGCCGACGACGCCTCGGCCCAGCGCGCAACACGCATAATCGCGCCCAACGCCTGCTTCATGCCGCCCAAGGAGGGGATCCCCTCATCACGCATGGCGTTGATCTGCGCCGTCTTGTGCACGCCGTGACGTGTCGACATAAGATAGAGCGGCAGGTCGTGATCGGCCCGTGCACCACGCATGACGCCATTGATCGCCTCATCCTGGTCGGCATAGTCGACGGCCTGTCCGTCATTGGCGTCGAGCGACAAGACGATGGCGTCGTAGTCGCCGGATGCCGCGATCTCGCGCAAAGCGACCGTGAAGTTTGCCGCGAAATCACCCTGTCCCCAGGCATCCGCCGGATTGCCGTCGCCGGTCAGTGACCCGATTTCCGATTCGATCGCCTGGCGCGTCGCCTGACCCAGCGGCGGCACGTTGAGATCGGCCTCGGTTGCCGCGTCCAGGAGCAGCTCGGCATGTCCGCCCGAACCGGTCACGATGGCGATCCGGTCACCCTTCGGCCAGCGGCGGCCCTGGAGTGCCGCCAGCACTTCGGTCATTTCTTCCAGATCGTTCACCTCAATCGCCCGGTGCGCGCGCAAGACCGCCGAGAGCACCCGCGATTCACCCGCCATGCCGCCGGTATGGGTCTGAATGGCGGCCGCCGCTCGCGCCGACTTGCCGGCCTTGAGGACAACAACCGGCTTGCCCGCCGCGCTGGCGCGATCGAGTGCCGCGATGAACCGTTCGGGTTCGTTGATCGACTCCGCGAAGATCGCGATGACCTCCGTGGCGGGGTCGTCGATCAGGTGTTCCATGTAGGCGGCGGTTGTTGTCATGGCCTCGTTGCCGGACGAGATGACATGGCTGAACCCGAAGCGCCGCGTATCCGTCAGAAGGCCGATCGAAATCGAGCCGCTCTGCGAGATCAGGCCGACATTGCCGGCAAGCGCCTTGGGATCGAACACATCCATCATGTAGGCGTGGCTCTTGTTCTGAACGCTCATGACGCCCATGCAGTTGGGCCCGCACAAAGCGATGTCATGGTCGCGGCAGATCGCGATCAGGCGGGCCTGCGCGGCGCGTCCCTCTTCGCCGGCCTCGGCAAACCCGCCGCTGAAGATGACCAGTGCGCCAACACCCTTGGCGGCCGCCTTCTCGACCTCCGGCATCAGGCGTTCGTAGCCCAGGCACAGCGCAGCCAGATCGACATCGCCCGGAACATCCTCCAGGCTCTTGTGACAGGGATGGCCCAGCACCGTCTCGTAGCGTGGGTGAACCGGGTGAACCGCGCCTTCGAACCCCAAGACACCCAGGGAATCGATGATGGTTCGCCCAATGGATGGGCGCTCGGATGCCCCGACGACGGCGATCGATCGTGGTGCAAGCAGGCGGTCGAGTGCCATTGTGCGGTCTCCGGTCAAGGGCTTCTGGTGGCCACGGTCGCGGCTTCGGGATCCCGTGCGCGTGAAACCTAGACGCCTTGGGGTCAGTCGGGCAACGCCCGATACCGCGTCGGGAGAGCATCCAGGTATTGTGGTTGAGAACGTGGGGCGCGCGACATAGTTTGACGCCCCGGCGGCGCGTGCCGCTCGACGCCAGGGAGAGACCCAGATTGAACATCGACTTCGACGATGACATCGAGCGCTTCCGCGACGAGGTCCGCTCGTTTGTTCGCGCCAACCTGCCCGATGACCTCCGCGACAAGGTACGCCGGGAGAGGAGCGGTCTGACGCCCTTCGACACGAAGCGCTGGACCCGCATCCTGCACGATCACGGCGGATGGAGCTGTCCAAGCTGGCCGACGGAGTACGGCGGTCCGGGCTGGAGCTACGAGCAGCAGTATGTCTTCGAACGCGAACTCCGGGAGAATGACGCACCACCGCTCGATCTCTTTTCTGCTGGCATGGTGGGGCCAGCGCTTATCGAGTTCGGCACCGCCGACCTGAGACAGCGGTTTCTGCCAGGCCTCGCCAATGGCGACATCATCCTCTGTCAGGGTTACTCCGAACCCAACGCGGGGTCGGACCTGGCGTCGTTGCAGTGCCGCGCGGTGCGCGAGGGCGATGAGTACGTCATTAACGGCATCAAAACATGGACCAGCGGTGCGCCCTACGCAGACTATCTGTTCGGCCTGTTCCGCACGGACTCGTCCGGCAAGAAGCAGCACGGCATCACCGTGCTGTTCGTCGACATGAAGTCGCCGGGCCTTTCGATCAGCCCGATCCTGTCGTTTGAAGGTGGCGACGAGCTCAATCAGACCTATTTCGACAACGTCCGCGTGCCCGTCGCCAACCGGCTGGGCGATGAACACAAGGGCTGGTCGATCGGAAAATACATTCTGGGCATGGAGCGATTCGGCTCGGCGGAGGTCGGCTTGAGCACCGGCACGCTCAGGCGTCTCAAGGAGATCGCATCCGGGGAACCGGCGGACGGCGAGCGGTTGATTGACGATCCGGAGTTCGCCCGTGAGATCGCCGCGGTCGAAGCCGCCTTGCGCCAGCTGGAGCTGACCGAGCAACGGTTCCTGTTCGGCCCCGGCGGCCCGGACGCCATGGGGTTCGAGGCCTCGTTGCTGAAGGTCAAGGGAACGGAGCTGCATCAGAAGATCCTGACCCTGATGGTCGAGGCCATCGGTGCTTACGGCCATGTCGAGCCCGATAGTGAGCGTGACGAAAAAGACAACGCCCTGCCGCCCGGACCGGAAGCGACAGAGTTCGCCGCCCACACCTATTTCAACATGCGCAAGGCGACCATCTGGGGCGGCTCGTCGGAAATCCAAAAGAACATCATCGCCAAGGCCGTGCTGGGCCTTTGAGGATCTGATCCATGGATTTTTCCCTGACCGAAGACCAGCGCATCTTTCGTGAGTCCATCGAGAGGGTCGTCACCGACCTCTATCCCTTCGACAAACGTCAGGCCGCGGTCGCCACACCAAAGGGTTATCTCGACGAACACTGGCAACAGCTCGCGGAACTCGGCTGCATGGCCGCGCCGTTCCCCGAGGCCTGTGGCGGCCTGGACGGCGGCCCGATCGAACTGATGCTGATCGCCGAACAGTTCGGTCGCGGCCTCGTAACGTCACCCTACATGGCGACGGTCGTGCTGGGCGGCCACGCCGTCCTGTTCGCCGGCAACGAGGCACAACGTCACGATATTCTGCCTCAGGTTGCGGATGGGTCGCTGAAACTGGCGTTGGCCTATGGCGAGCGGCAGGCGCGCTACACTTTGGACGACGTCGTGACGACCGCCAAACCGGATGGCGACGGCTACGTGCTGGCCGGCCAGAAGGACGTCGTCTTCTATGCCCAGGACGCCGACATCATCGTGGTCGTCGCGCGAACCAGCGGTGGGCAGCGCAGCAGGGACGGCCTCAGTTTGTTTCTGGTGCCGGCGTCAGTGTCCGGTCTGACCATGACCGGCTATGGCACCCAGGACGGCAGCCGTGCCGCGAACATCTTGCTCGATGGCGTGAAGGTCGGCGCCGACGCCTTGCTGGGCGAAGCTGGCCAGGCTTGCCCTGTTCTGGAACGGGTTATCGATCACGCCATCGCGTTCGCCTGCGCCGATGCCGTGGGATCGATGTGGGAGGTTTACAGCACCACCCTTGAATACCTGAAAACCCGTGAGCAGTTCGGTCAGACACTCGGCTCGTTCCAGGCGCTTCAGCACCGCATGGTCGATGTCTACACCGAGTGTGAACTCGCCCAGTCGACGGTCTACGAGGTGACCTTGAGTCTGGACAAGGACGATACCGTGCGCCGGCAAGCGGCCAGCTCGGCCAAGTTCCTGATCGGTCAGGCCGCGCGCCATGTCGGCGAGGAGGGCGTCCAGCTGCACGGCGGTATGGGCATGACCATGGATGTGCCGCTCGGCCACCACCTGAAACGCGCGATGATGATGAACGCATCCTTCGGCGACATGCGCCATCACCTCAACCTGCTCGCCCAGACGGTACGTGCGGCCGCTGCCTAGCGCGGACTGACATGGATATGGGTTGTCAACCGGCATGAGGACTCAATAGCCTGACGCCGCATAGTGCTGATGCCTAGCAAGCGATCGGCGGCGTAGTGCGCGCTGGTTTCGCAACCGACGGCAGCGCTACCCGGCGGGAGGGAAACGATGTCACAAACCGATAGCGTCACGACAACACGCCGAGGCAAGGTCCTGGAGGTCACGCTCAATAGGCCACCGGTCAACGCGATTGATGCCGCGACGTCGATGGAGCTTTACCAGGCCTTTCGGACCCTGCAGGACGATGACGGCCTCCTGATCGGCATCATCACCGGCACCGGCGACCGTGCCTTCTCCGCCGGCTGGGACCTGAAGGCTGTCGCCGCGGCGGAATCCCGTGAAGACGTCGAAGTCGAGGAATCGCCCGGCGGTTTCGCCGGTCTGACCGAGTTCTGGGATCTGCACAAGCCGGTCATCGCGGCGGTCAACGGCTTCGCGATCGGTGGCGGTTTCGAGCTTGCGCTATGCGGCGACATTATCCTGGCCGCCGAACACGCGGAGTTCTGGCTGCCAGAGATGGAGCGCGGTTTTCTGGCCAGCGCCGGCGCCATCCAGCGCCTGCCGCGCCGTATTCCCTACAACGTCGCCATGGACCTGTTCTTTACCGGCCGTCACATGACAGCCGAGGAAGCCAAACACTGGGGCCTGATCAAAGAGGTCCTGCCCGCCGACCAGCTGATGAACCGCACGCGCGAACTGGCCGATCAGCTAAGCGAGGGTGCATCACTGGCCCTGCAGGCGATGAAAGCCATCATGCCGGCGATCATGAACCTGCCCATCGACGAAGCCATGCGCGCGACCAAACGCGGCAACAGCGGTGTCCCGGTGTTTGAGGCCATGACCGATTCCGAAGACGCCATCGAAGGCCCACGGGCCTTTGCCGAAAAGCGCAAGCCCAACTGGAAGGGTCGCTAGGACATGAGTGAGCAGAACGGGCGCGGCCCGGGACAACTGGATGTTCTTGTCGTCGGCGCTGGTTTCTCTGGCCTTTATCTGCTCCATCGCCTGCGCGGTATGGGCTTTTCGGTTCGCGTTCTTGAGAAAGGCTCGGACGTCGGCGGCACCTGGTACTGGAACCGCTACCCGGGCGCGCGCTGCGATATCGAGAGCCTCGACTATTCCTATTCGTTCGACGAGGACCTGCAGCAGGAATGGTCGTGGCCTGATCGTTACTCGGTTCAGCCGGACATCCTGCGCTATGCTAGTCATGTCACCGAGCGCTTCGACTTGCGTCGCGACATCACCTTCGACACGACGGTGACGGCCGCGTCCTGGGATCAAGAGGCCGGGCGTTGGACTATTGAAACCGACACCGGCGAGCCTATCACCGCTGCCTGGTTCATTATGGCGACCGGCTGCCTTTCGGCCTCGCGCCTGCCCGATATCCTCGGCATCGAGAGCTACGAAGGCGATACCTATCACACCGGTCTTTGGCCCCATGAACCCGTTGACTTCAGCGGTCTCAACGTCGGCATCATCGGCACCGGCTCGTCGGCCATTCAGTCGATCCCCATCATTGCCCAGGACGCCAAGCATCTGACCGTCTTCCAGCGCACGCCGAACTTCTCGGTCCCCGCATGGAACGGCCCGCTCGATCCGGATGACGAGCGCGAGCGCAAGGAGAACTACGCCGAAGTTCGCGAATTCAGCCGCTGGTCAAGCGGCGGGTTTTACTCCGCGGCAAAAGACGAGGCCCTGATCGAACAGCCGGACCACGCCGTTCAACAGGAGATTGAGCGACGCTGGGCTGAAGGCGGCTTCTACGTCATGGATGTCTACGGCGACATCATGATCGACGCGAACGCCAACGATGCCGTCGCCGAGTTCGTGCGCAACAACATTCGCTCGCGCGTCAACGATCCCGAAATCGCGGAACTCTTGTGTCCGAAATCCCACCCGTTCGGTTCCAAGCGCCTGTGCGTCGATACCGACTACTACGAGACCTATAACCGCAACAACGTGACCCTGGTCGATTTGCAGACGACACCGATCGAGGCGATCACCGAAACGGGCGTACGCACGACCCACGGAGACTACACGTTCGACGTGATTGTCTTTGCCACCGGCTTCGATGCCATGACCGGCGCGCTCACCAATGTCGACATCCGCGGCCGCGACGGCCAGTCGCTGCGTGAGAAGTGGCAGGAAGGACCGCGCACTTATCTGGGGCTGACGGTCGCCGGTTTCCCCAACCTCTTCATGATCACAGGGCCCGGCAGTCCGTCCGTGCTGTCGAACATGATGACCTCCATCGAACAGCATGTGGAGTGGGTCACCGATTGCATGGCCCATGTGCGCGATGGGCAGATGGCGCGGATTGAGGCGACGGTTGAGGCCGAGAACCGCTGGGTCGACCATGTTCGCGAAACCGCCGACGAAACCCTCTATCCCCAAGCGAACTCCTGGTACATCGGCGCCAACGTGCCCGGCAAGCCACACGTATTCCTGCCCTATGTCGGCGGCGTCGGCACCTACCGCAAGATCTGCGAGGATATCCGCGTCAACGATTACGAGGGCTTTGAAATCAGCCGCTGATATCAGGCTGCCGCAGCGCCTGGCACCACACCGCGCTCGCTGCCGATAACCCGGGTCTGGCGCATGCGGCGGCGCCATCGGTCGGCGTCATAGCCGGTGCCACGGTGCAAGAGACAACGGTTATCCCAGATGACGAAATCGCCAGCCTGCCATTGGTGGGTCACGACATGCTGCGGCTGTGTCGCGCGCTCCAGCAAGTCGTCGAGCAACCGGCGGCTTTCGATGCCGGACCAGCCGGGAATCGATCGGGCGTGTGATCCCACATAGTAGTTCTTCAGGCCGTTGGACGGATTCTCACGGACCAGGCGATGCATGACCGGCGGCAGCGATGCCGCATGGTTCGGATCGACCGGCGCGACCTGGCTTCTCGAGAAGACGTAGTCGTGGACGACTTGGAGCGGATCGATCGTCTCGCGCAGCGCGTCCGGTAACGCGGCATAAGCCGAACGCATGCTGGCGAAGGCCGTTGCGCCGCCCTCGCCCGGTACCTCATAGGCATGAACGATCGAGACCAAGGATGGGACTTCGCGAAACGACGAGTCCGAGTGCCATAGCTGGTTGCCGGTCTGATAGTGGGTACTGGCGTCGGCGTTGCCACGTTTGGTGCCGTCATCCTCGACGTTGCCGACGGTGCCGAAATAGGTGACTTCGCCGGTCTTGCCGTATGTCACGTGCTCAGGCTCGGGATCGCCAATCAGCCTGGTGAACGCAAGCTGCTTGTCGTCGGACATGTCTTGGTCGGGGAAACAAAGCAGCGCGTAACGGTCGATGGCATCGCGGATTTCGGCCATCGCAGACGGCGCCACATCACCCGACAGCGCAGTACCGGTGACGCGCGCACCGAAGGCGTCGTGCAGCGGTTCAATATTGAGCTGGCTCATTGTCCTGCCATCCGGTCTTCAGCGTGCGGCCAGCAAGTGTAGAAGCACCAGCCCAAGCCGTGAAGCCTATCGGATCGACGCGTTGTTTCTGAGGTGTTCGACCAGGTGATCGACGACCGCACGCACGCGCGCGGAGGTCTGGCCCGCTTCTTTGTGCACCACGTGGATCGGCACCGCCGGCGGTGCGACGTCATCAAGCACCAACTCCAACCGTCCGGACGCCAGATAGGGCGCGATCATATAGGAGAGCACCCGGGTGATGCCGCGCCCAGCCATGGCGGCAGCAATCGCGGGGTCCGCGTTGTTGACCTGAAGCCGAGCTTGGGGCCTGAAGGCCTGTCGCTTGCCTCCCCTATGGAACACCCACTCGCCGCCAGGCGTCATATGGGCGAAGTCGATGAGGTCGTGTTCTTGCAGGTCGGATGGTTCGACCGGGCGGCCGCGGCGATCGAGATAGTCGGGGGCTGCGCATAAGACGCGCCGCACCTGGCCGACACGCACCGCGCTGAGCGATGAGTCCGGCAGTTCGGCGATCCGCACCGCGACGTCGATGCCTTCCTCGACAAGATGAACGACCCGATCGACATAGACCGAGCGGACGGCGATCTCGGGATAACGGTCCAAGAGGTTCAACAGCGCCGGCGCCATGATCATTCGGCCGAACAGGGCCGAGGCCGTCACCGAGACGACGCCGCGCGGCGCCGCGTAGGTGCCGGCGGCATGCCGATCGGCCTCGTCGACTTCCGCCAGAATACGCCGGCAGTCGTCGAGATAGCGCTCACCCGCGTCGCTCAGCCGGACCGTTCGGGTCGTGCGATGGAAGAGGCGCGCGCCAAGCCGGTCCTCCAGCGATGATACGGCGCGCGTCACGGAAGCGGCCGACAGGTTCAGCCGGCGTGCCGCTGGGGAAAAACCGGACTCCTCCGCGACCGCGACAAACACGGCCATGGTTTGTAGGCGATCCATCTATTATTCCGTTCAACGCAATAATCTTTTGAATCCTATATCTATTCTATCTGACGAACAAAAATATAAATTTCCCCTTCAAGGCGCCTCACACGGTCAGCACCGCGCGGACGCCGAACACCATTCAGCAAGGGGAATGAGACCATGTCAGATACCGCACGCACCCGGGGCGCCCACCATGTCGGTTTGACCGTCCCCGACCTCGCCAAGACACGCGCGTTCTTCGTCGACACGCTGGGCTACCAACAGGTTGGCGAGGTTCCAACCTATCCCGCCGTCTTCCTTTCCGACGGCGCGACGATGATTACCCTTTGGCAGGCGGCCGATCCTGAGACCGCCGTGCCGTTCGACCGCAAGAACATCATCGGCCTTCACCATCTGGCGCTTGGCGTCGACAATACCGACGCGCTGGACGATCTTTATGGCGCGCTCAAAGCCAATAACGATGTCACCGTGGAGTTCGCGCCCGAACCGCTAGGCGACGGTCCCGCCAGCCACATGATGTGCGCCATTCCCGGCGGCATCCGCGTCGAATTCATCGCCGCCTAACGCAAGCAACGGGGAAAGTCGATGTCCGAGGGATGGCCGCATGCGGGTTCACCGTTCCACGAAGGCGAGTTGGCGGCGCAGGAGCGCGTCGGCGTGCGCGACAAGATCGAGCCATTCGCGCGCCAGTTCGTACGCGATCACATGCCCGACCAACATCGGGAGTTTTACTCGCAGTTACCCTTCGTGCTGCTCGGCACCGTCGACGACAAGGGGCGCCCGTGGGCGTCCCTTGTCGCCGGCCGGCCAGGCTTCATGACGTCACCCGATGAACGATCCCTGCACATCGGCGCCCTGCCGCTCGCCGGCGACCCGTTGAACAACACGCTGAAAGAAGGCGCGCCTATCGGCCTGCTGGGCATTGAGCCCATGACCCGGCGGCGCAACCGCATGACCGGCAAGATCGCCGCTATCCAGAAGGGCGGCTTCGCCATCGCCGTAACCCAGTCGTTCGGCAATTGCCCCCAATACATCCAAAGCCGCGCCATCACGCTTCTGCCGGAAATCGACAGCCCCTCACAGGATCGGCCCATCCACCGCGGCAACCGCTTCGACAAGGGGACGCGCGATCTGATCGAACGGTCGGACACCCTCTTCATCGCGACGGCCTATGCGGCTGACGCTGATGCGCCATCACAAGGCGCGGATGTCTCACACCGCGGCGGCAAGCCGGGTTTCGTACGGGTCGACGATGACCGCACATTCGTCGTTCCGGATTTCTCCGGCAACTTCCATTTCAACACGATCGGCAACATCGTGCAGAACCCCAGGGCCGGTTTCCTTTTCGTAGACTTCGAGACACGAGATGTCGTCACCATGACCGGCAAGGCCGACATCATCTGGGATGGCGACGAGGTCAATGCATTCGCCGGCGCCGAACGGCTGATCCGCTTCCGCCTTGACGAGATGATCCGTATCGAAGCGAGCCTGCCGCTTGCCTTCGATTTCGACACCTATTCACCGGTGCTCGACCACACCGGCAGCTGGGAAAAGGCGGCCGAGTCGATCGCCGCCGAAAAGGAGCGCAACACCTATATCCCCTATGAGGTCTGCGATGTCAGACCGGAAAGCGACGTCATCACGTCGTTCTACCTGCGCCGCGCCGACGGCAAGGCCCCAGCACGCCATCAACCCGGCCAGTTCCTGCCGGTCCGCCTGATCATTCCCGGCCAGGACGAACCGGCCCTGCGCACCTACACGCTGTCCGACATACCCAATGACGTGACCTATCGCCTTTCAATCAAGAAAGAGGGCGGCACGGCACTAGTCTCCAACTACCTGCACGACAACGCTGCGAAAGGCTTCCGGCTGGAGGCGATGGCGCCGCGCGGAAAGTTCATCCTGGACCAAGAGAGCGAGCGTCCGGTGGTGTTGGTCTCCGGTGGTGTCGGCATCACGCCCATGATGGCGATGGCGAACTTCATCATCGCCAAAGGCAAGCGAAGCCGGCAGTTTCGGCCGACCTACTTCGTCCATGGCGCCCAAAACGGTCGGCTGCACGCGTTCGGCGGCCACATTCGGCAACTCGCTGCCGAGCATGAGACGTTCAACGCCCACATCCGATACAGCGACCCCGACGACGACGACAGAATCGGCGAGACTCACGACAGCGAGGGGTTTGTCGATGTCGATCTGCTGAAGTCTCTGCTGCCGTTCGACGACTACGATTTCTATCTCTGCGGGCCCGGGCCGTTCATGCAGTCGCTCTATGACGGCCTGACCGGGCTTGGCGTACGTGACGAACGCATTCACTACGAATCCTTCGGGCCGGCAACGGTGCTCAAGCACGACAAGCGGCCGAACCGGCCCCCGACACCTGGAGAGGCGGTCGATGGTCCGGTCAGCGTCAACTTCGCCCAGTCCAATGTCACCGCGACGTGGTCACCGGACAGCGGCACATTGCTTGAGTTGGCGGAAGCCGCCGGCCTTAGCCCCAACTACGCCTGCCGATCCGGCGTCTGCGGCACCTGCGCCACGCGCCTCACGTGCGGCAGTGTGGATTATGTCGAAGAGCCGAGCGCGCCGCGCGCCGACGACGAGGTGCTCATCTGCTGCGCGACGCCCCGGTCGGAAACCGGCGAAGCGAGCTGCGGCAACGATCTGGGCGTCGTGCTTGATCTCTAGGCGCGACGATCACCCGGGGCTTTCCGACCTCGGCCTGTAACGCGAACACCGTTCCGCGCATCCCGCTTGGGAACACATTGGAGATCTGCCATGACCGAGAAATTCGACGTTGTCATCCTGGGCGCCGGTAACGCCGGGTTTGGCGTATCCAGCATCGTGCACAGCGCCGGCAAGAGCCTGGCCCTGATCGAGGACCGCGACTTCGGCGGCACCTGTCCCAACCGCGGCTGCACGCCCAAAAAGGTGCTTGTCGCCGCCGCCCACAGCCTTCACGAGATCGAGCGGGCCAGCGTTCACGGCATCACCGTCGGCGAGCCGCGCCTGGATTGGTCGGCCATGATCGACCGCGAGAAAGATCTGATCGCGGCCATCCCCGGCAATATGCGCGGTCTCGCCGAACAACGCGGCACCGCGATCACCGGCAACGCCCGGTTCACGGGGCCCAATACGATCGAGGTCGACGGCCGAGTGATCGAGGGCGAGAACATCGTGATCGCCACCGGATCGAAACCGAGATCCCTTCCGATACCCGGCGGCGAAAACATGATTACGTCGGATGAGGTTTTGTCAGAACGCACCATGCCCAAGTCGGTCATCTTCATCGGCGGCGGTGTCATCGCCATGGAGTTCAGCCATGTCTACGCCCGCGCCGGCGCGGAGGTGACAATCCTGGAAGCCCTGCCAAGGCTTCTGCCGCGCCTGGATCACGATGCCGTGGACGCGATCCGTACCGAGACCGAACGGTTGGGCGTCACAGTCAAGACCGGCGTCACCGTGACGGCGATCTCCGAAACTGCGGACGGCCTTCGTGTCGACTACGAACACGACGGCAAGGCACAGCACCAGGTGACCGCGCGGGTCGTGAACGGCGCGGGCCGGGTCGCCAATGTCGATACGCTGGATCTGGAAGCAGCCGGCATCGCCCATGACGGCATCCGGGTCGAGGTTGACGACTACCTGCGCTCGATCTCCAATCCCGCCGTGTGGGTGGCGGGCGACGCCCTCGTGCACTCCGCCCAACTGTCACCCGTCGCGACTTACGAAGGGCGGATCGTTGGCCACAACATCGTCAACGGGCCATCCGAGAAACCCAGTTACGACGCGATCCCGAGCAGCGTCTATACGGTGCCGGCCCTGAGCAGCGTCGGCCTGACCGAGGAGCAAGCCCGGGAACGCGATATCAACGTCAAGGTGGTGACGTCCGACATGACCGAGTGGTTCTCGGGCCGCACCTATGGCGAGACGGTCGCTTTCGCCAAGACCCTGGTCGATCCGGACAGCGACTGCATTGTCGGTGCGCACATGGTTGGCCATCAGGCCGAAGAGTTGATCCACCTCTTCGCGCTTGCCATGCGCCACGGCATTCCGGCCGCCGACCTGCGCGACCAGATCTACGCCTTCCCGACCTTCTCCGCCGACGTCAAAAGCATGGTCTAGAGTGCATTCACGCCGTAAGCCGCTCGATCAACCCGGGCATCCACGGCCAATCTGCGGCCGCCTCATCGTTGGTGATCAGGAAGGCAGTTCGGGTGAACACCGGCGCGCCGTCGATAGCGTGAAGCGCGCCGGAACCAAGATGTTGCTCGGCGAGGCTTTCCGGCAAATAGGCCGACCCGCCGTGTGCCAGCAGATGATCGAGCGCCCAGACCGCGCACCCGAAACTGATCGTGGCGGTGTCGGCATCGGCATAGGCGGCAGCGTGCCGGCGTCCGAAATCTTCGCCGGCATCGACGTAGATGTAGCCGGGATCAAAACGGATCGGGCTATCCGGTCGTGTCGAGATTAGGATCATGCGCTCGGTGCGCAGCGCCGTCATCGTCTGATTTTCGTGCGCGGTCGGCTGGTAGGTGAAGGCGGCATTGATCAGACCACTGCCAAGCCAACGGTCAAGGTCTGCTGGGGCCCCGGGCAGAACCGAGACCGCGATATCCGGATGATCCTTCACAAGCGCGCCGAAAAACCGGCTGCCCAGCACAGGCCATAGATCGATGTCGCAGCCGATGTTGCAAACCGTCTGAATACCGGCCGGCAACGACGTTTCCTGCCGCGCCTGACGCCAGAGTTCCGTCATCACCTCCGCATAGCGTTTGAACTTGACGCCCGGGGCAGTCAGCGCGGCACCCGATTTCTGGCGGCGCAGGAGTGTCTGACCAAGGTCGTCCTCCAAAGCGTTCAAACGAGCCGTTACAGTCGATTGGGCGACGTTCAACTGCTCTGAAGCGCGAACCAGGCTCCCGGTTTCAACGATCGCCAGAAAAGTCTGCAGCGTGGTGACGTTCATTCGCTTCTCAATGGTTCGGGTAAATCGAACTAAATATACAATATAATTCGTTTAACAAATAATTGTCGTGCAGTCACATTGCGCTCGTAGGCAGCTTGTGGCGGAGGACGGTCCCATGACTGGGGTTCAGGCCTATCAAATGCTCATTGATGGCGCGTGGGTCGACGCGTCAGACGGTGGGTCGTTCGACAGCATCAATCCAGCGTCCGGCGAGGTTTGGTCGCGTCTTCCCGAGGCGACTGCCGATGATGTCGACCGCGCGGTGCAGGCCGCCGATC
Organism: Pseudomonadota bacterium; assembly: GCA_039028155.1. NCBI lineage: Bacteria > Pseudomonadati > Pseudomonadota > Pseudomonadota bacterium. Next base: position 68,257 of record JBCCIS010000005.1, on the reverse strand, counting down.
GCGCCTTCAACGACGGACCCTGGTCGATGATGACGCCGACCGAGCGCGGCCACTGCCTGCGCCGTCTGGCCGATCTGCTGGCCGAACGGTCAGAAGAGCTCGGCAGGATCGAAGCGCTCGATACCGGCAAGCTGTTCGAGGAGACGCGATGGCAGGCCCGATACATCGCCGAGTTCTTCCATTTCTATGCAGGCTGCGCCGACAAGGTGAGCGGCGAAACGCTGCCGATCGACAAGCCGGACATGTTCGTCTTTACCGATCGCGAACCGCTCGGCGTTGTCGCCGCGGTGGTACCGTGGAATTCGCAGCTCTTTTTGAGCGCGGTCAAGATCGGCCCCGCCCTCGCAGCCGGCAACACCATTGTGCTGAAGGCGTCCGAACATGCCTCGGCTGCGATGCTGGAGTTCGGGCGCTTGATCGATCAGGCAGGCATCCCACCCGGCGTCGTCAACATCGTCACCGGACACGGCGATCCTTGTGGCCGGGCCCTGACCTCCCATCCTTTGGTTGCGCGTATCTCGTTCACCGGCGGCCCGGTGGCCGCGCAGCACGTGCTGCAAAACTCCACCAACAACTTCGCGGAGGTCTCGCTGGAGCTCGGCGGCAAGTCACCCTTCATCGTTTTCGATGACGTGAACCTGGAGAGTGCCGTCAACGGCGCCGTTTCCGGAATTTTCGGCGCGGCAGGCCAGAGCTGCGTGGCGGGTTCGCGACTTTATCTGCAGGACGGAATCGCCGATGCCTTTCTTGAGCATATGGTCGAGCAGGCCGGTCGGATTGTGATAGGCGATCCGCTCGCCGACGACACGCAGATGGGACCTCTTTGCACCCAAGCCCAGCTCGACCACATTGAACGCGAAGTCGCCCATGCGCAGAGCGAAGGTGGTCAACTGCTTTGTGGTGGTAGGCGTCCGGAACACCTTGAAGGGCTCTACTACGAACCTACGATCATTGCCTGTCCCCGCCAGGATCTCCGGATCGTCGATACCGAACTCTTCGGGCCAGTCCTGAGTGTCCTTCGGTTCAAGGACGAGGCCGATGCCGTTCGCCTTGCCAATGACACCAAACACGGCCTCGCTGCCGGCATCTTCACACGTGACAGCGCGCGATCGCTCCGCATGGCGCGTGCGGTGAAGGCCGGTATCGTATGGGTCAACACCTATCGCGCGGTCTCGCCAATCGCCGAGTTCGGCGGCGTCAAAGGCTCCGGCTATGGCCGCGAGAGTGGCCTACAGGCCATGCACGACTACACGCGCCCCAAGACCGTCTGGATGAACACGTCGGACGAACCGCTGGGCAGCCAGTTCGTCGCACGATGACGTTCGACTCCGACAAGGCGCATGCGGAATGACTGGCCAAAGGACGCGCATGAGGCTAGAGCGGACCGACGCCAAATGGAGCCTTGCGAAGGAAAAGGGATCGCCATGAAATTTCAGCTCGCCATCAACATGGAACGCATGGACGGCAGCCAGGATATGGCCGAGGTCGCGCGCCACACGCTCGAGATGGTGCAGATGGCCGATCAGGGCGGTTTCAATATCGTCTGGGCCGCCGAGCATCATGCGCTGGAAATGACCATCGCGCCCAACCCGTTCTCGATCCTGACCTGGTGGGCCGATCACACGGACCGCATTCGACTGGGTACCGCCGTTGTCGTCGCGCCTTACTGGCACCCTATCGAACTGGCGGGCGAAGCGGCCTTTGTCGATCTGATCAGCGGTGGCCGGCTGGAGTTCGGCATCGGCTCCGGCGCCTACCAGCGTGAGTTCGACCGCATGCAGCCGGGCCTCAAGCAGACCGACGGCTGGCGCTACATGCACGAAATGCTGCCGGCGTTGAAGGCGCTGTGGGCCGGCGACTATGAGCACGATGGCGAGTTCTGGTCGTTCCCGACATCGACCTCGGTACCGAAGCCGGTCCAGAAACCGCATCCGCCAATCTGGGTCGCTGCGCGCGCGCCGATTACCTATGACTACGCGGTCAAGCATGGCTGCCACATCGTGTCGTGGCCGCTGACCCGTCCGTTTTCGGAAGCCGAACTCTACAAGTCGCGTCTGGACGAGGCGATGGATGCCCATCCCGGCGCCGAGCGGCCGATCTTCGCCATGATGCGGCACACCGCCGTCTACGACAGTGCGGACGAGTGGGAGATCCCGGTCAAGGCGGCGCAACGTCAGCTCAGCCAGTTCGAGAACCTGTTCAAGAACCTGGGCGATGTCGAAGACGGTTTCCCGAGGTCGATCCCGTTCGACGAGCTGGGTAACCGCGACGAGTACGATCCCAAGATGCTCAGCGAGAACCTGATGTTCGGCACGCCCGACGAGGTGATCGCCAAGCTGAAGCGGTATGACGACCTGGGCGTCGACGAGTTCGTCTACTACGCCAGCATGGGTCTGGGCCTCAAAGAACAGAAACGTTCGCTCGAACTGTTCTGTTCCGAGGTCATTCCGGCGTTCTCCTGACCGACCGGCCGTCATGGCGGATCGCACCAGCGACGGCACAGCCTTCGAGATCAATGGGCCGGACAATGCGCCGGTCATCGTTCTGATCCACGGTCTGGGCATGAGCCGGAAGATGTGGCAGTGGCATGTGCCAGCGCTGGCGGAACGTTATCACGTGGTCAGCTACGACCTCTGTGGCCACGGCGAGAGCACGCGACCTGACGCCCGGCTGTCCTTGCCGGTGTTTGCCGATCAATTACGCGCGTTGCTCGATCACGCGGACATCGCCAAGGCTGCCATCGTCGGGTACTCGCTGGGCGGCATGATCAATCGGCGCTTCACCATGGATCATCCTGACCGGGTCGCGGCGCTTGTGATTCTTAACTCGCCCCATGAACGCGGGCCCGAAGCCCAGAAGCTGGTCGAGGAGCGCGCCGCCGACACGGCCGCAGGCGGGCCGGCGGCCAATATCGACACCTCGATCGCGCGCTGGTTCACGCCCGACTTTCGCGAAACTCGGCCCGATATCATCGCACTCGCCCGCCAGTGGATCCTGGCCAACGATCCTGAGGTCTATGCCCAGGCCCGTCAGGTGCTGGCCCAAGGCGTGGTCGAACTGGTCCACCCACAGCCGCCGATCGCAGCACCCTCGCTCGTTATCACGACCGAGAACGACAGCGGCAGCACACCGGCCATGTCACACGGGATCGCGCGCGAAATTGCTGGCGCCGAGATCGTGATCATACCGAGCCTCCAGCACATGGGCCTCGTGGAAGAGCCTGAACTTTTTACCAATCCCGTGCTGCGGTTTCTGGACGAGACCTTACCGTAAGGGGCCGCGCACGTTCGCGATAAAGGAAGACCACGATGCAGAAACTGTCTGGCGGGCAGGCCGCCGTCGAAGCGCTGAAGGTTGAAAGGGTCGAGCACGTGTTCGGCTTGATCGGCTCGGCGACGATGGAGATGTTCGATGCGCTTTATGACGCACCCGAGATCAACTTCATCGGCGTACACGACGAACGCACGGGCACGCACATGGCCGATGGCTACGCGCGCGCGACCGGCAAGGCGGGCGTGATCCTGGCCGGGCAGAACGGCCCCGGCGCGACCAACCTGGTGACCGGTTTGAGCCAGGCAGCAGCCGCCTTCTCACCGGTCGTCTCGATTGCCGGATCGCTCTCCACAGGACATGTCTATCGCGATGCCTTTCAGGAGGTCGATCAGCAGGCGCTCTTCACCCCGGTCACCAAGAAGACCTGGACCGCCACCCAGGTCGAGCGGGTGCCGGAAATGTTTCGCGAGGCCTTTCGCGTTGCCATGACGCCACGGCGCGGACCGGTGCAGCTCAACCTGCCACGCGACGTGTTGTCAGCAACGGCGAACTATCCTGCCTTCCAGGATCCCGCGACCTACCGTTCGCAGCACGCTCCCGCCGGTGCAACGGAAGCCATCATGCAGGCCGCGGACCTGTTGCGCGACGCGGAGCGGCCGGTCATCGTCGCCGGCGGCGGCATCAAGAACACCGGCGGCCACCCGGAGGCTCTGGAGCTCGCCGAGGCGCTCAATGCGCCCGTCGTCACCGCGCCCGGTCATGGCGACGCCATTCCCTTCGGCCATCCGCTGAATGCGGGCCAGATGGGGCCGCGCGGCAATCCCGTCGCGTCGCGCCTGGCCAAGGAAGCCGATGTCATCCTGGCGCTCGGCACACGGCTCGGCTTCAACTCGACGTTTTACTCCTACGACAACATCAACGAACAAGCGGCGATCATCCAGGTCGAGCTGGAGCCGACCGCCATTGGCCGCTACTTCCCGGTCGCCGTCGGCATCTGGGCGGACGCACCAACGGCTGCGCGACAGCTGCGCGACGCTGTTGCCAATCGGGAAAGGCGCGACGAAGTCGAGGCGTGGACCGACCAGTTCTCGACAGAGCGCACTGCTTACTTGGACAAACGGGACGCTGATGCGGCCACCGACACCCACCCGATCCAGCCATCCGGGCTCTTTAAGGTCCTACGCGACGTGTTGCCGCGCGATGCCGCGATTACGCTGGATGCCGGCACACTGTGTCTGCAGGCGACCGACGCGTTGAACTATTGGGAACCGCCCAGCCTCTTCACACCTCTCGACTTCGGCCTGGTAGGTTTCTCGTTCGCCTGTGGTCTCGGCATCAAGCTCGGTCGTCCAGAGCGCCCGGTCGTCAGCCTGATGGGCGATGGCGGCTTCGGCATGACCATCTCCGAACTCAGCACTGCCGTCGACCACGGCATCAACACCGTCACCGTGGTCATGAACAACACGTGCTGGGGCGCGGAAAAGGCCTATCAGCGCGACTTCTTTGGCGAGCGCTATATCGGCGCCGATGTCAGCAGCCCGCCCTTCGACAAGGCTGCCGAGCTCTACGGTGCCGCCGGTTTCCGTGTCGAGCGCATCGGCGAGGTCGGTGACGCGGTCGAGGCGGCACTTCGATGCGGCAAACCGGCCGTGGTCGATGTCGCCGTCGATCCGGCGGCGCTCTACAGCTTTCGCCGCGACAGCTTCAAGCATAGAGGTGGATGAAGGCCACGGAGCCCATTGAGGCTAGGCGTTTTCCTCAAGAAACCGGCGACTGAAGTCGACGGCCTCGCGCACGAAGAGCGCGCATCGGTCGTGCCCTTCGGGTTCATCGATCCGTGGCACGATCCAGCCGAGATACGTGAAGGTACGCAGCACCATGAAGAGCGGCAGGTACGTCGTATCGAGAGGCCGCACCGTCCGATAGCCTTCCAACAGTGCCTTTGTGAGGTCGGCGACATCCGGCTCATCATTGTTGCGCAACAATGTCGTCGCGATCTCGAACAGGCGGTAGCCGTATCCACTGTCATCAAAGTCGATCAGGATGACGTCGGTGCCATCCACCAGGATGTTCTCGCGCAGCGCATCGGCGTGGATAAGGCCATAGTCGAGCGACGGACCGATATCCTCGAGCATAGCTCGGGTAACGGCACGCGCATGCGTGATCACGCTGAGATCGTCGTCGCTCAGAAAGGGATTCTCCCAGAACCGGCCCCAGACCGGTGCCTCGCCCAACAGACCTTCGAGGTCCCACGAGCGCCGCACGAACGTTGCCGGCGGCGACCAACCGTCGGACGTCGAATGCAATTGCGCCAACGCGATACCGATGTTCCGAAAGACAGTCTGGCGGTCTCTCAGCGCCAGCGGCTTGCCGCCCTCGCCCATCGGCCTACCCGGCATCCACGTGAGCGCACTGAACAACCGCCCGTCGATACACTCGACGAGCCGCCCCTCTGCCGATGCCAAGGGTGACGGCACCGCGACACCATCGGCGCTTAACACATCCGCCCAGGCGAGTTCGGAGAGGATCTCCTGCTCGGTGACATAGCCATCGCGGTGAAGCCGGAGCGCGAACCGCCGACCCTTCGCATCGAGCGCGCTGTAGATCTTGTTCTCGCGCTCCGCGACCAAATCCAGCGTGTCTTCGGCAAACTCCCAGCGCGCCGCGGCCAACTGAATCAGGTCCATCGTCATGAGATTACAGGCACATTTGTCAAGGCGTCGTCGAGCGCTTCCAAGAGGATACCGGCGTCTTCCTTGGTAAACGGCAGCGGTGGGCGGATCTTGAGCGTGTTGTAGTGAATGCCGAGGACATTGAGCAGAACGCCCCGGTCCCTCATTGCGTTGGCAATTGTCGTCGCATAGGCCGTCGCCGGTTCCTTGGTCGCGCGATCAAGCACCAGCTCGGCGCCGAAGAAGAGACCGGAGCCACGGACGTTGCCGATGACCTCGTGGCGTCCGGCCAGAGCGGCGAGCCCCTCGCGGGCATAATCGCCGACAACACGCGCGTTCTCCATCAGGCCTTCGTCCTGGACGACTTCCAGCGTGGCGAGCGCAGCGGCGGCGCACACGGGGTTCCCGCCGAAGGTGTTGAAATAGCGAAACGACGTGCGGAACGCCGCCATGATGTCGGGCGTCGTGACGACACCGGCCACTGGGTGCCCGTTCGCCATGGGCTTGCCCAGGGTGATGATATCGGGCGTCAGGCCGATCTTATGGTGCCCCCACATATGCGTTCCGATGCGGCCGAACCCCGGTTGCACCTCGTCGGCGATGATGATGCCACCGGCCTTGCGCACGATCGCCTCAGTCTCGGCCAGAAACCCTTCCATCAAGGTCGGGAAACCCTCGTTGGCGAAGAAAGGGCATATGATGAGCGACGAGAAGCCATGCCCTGACGCCTCAAGCTCCTGGATCGCCGCATCGACGGCGGCCGCGAAGGCGCGGGCATGGGCGGCGCCTTCCTCCCCGCCCAGGGGTCGATAGCTGTCCGGTGCCGGGACGTGGCGGATGTGGGATCCATCGCCTGTCTTGGGCGGGTTGGTGCGGCTTAACTGCGCCACCGCCGTGGTGTTGCCGTGATAGGTGTGATCGGTCGCGATGACGCCGCGCTTGCCGGTCACCGCCTCGCCCATCCGGAGCGCGATGTCGTTTGCTTCCGATCCCGTACAGGTCATGATCATGGTCGAGAACGGCTTGCTGAAGGTCGCGCATAGCCGCTCGACATAGTCCAGGATTGTCTCGTGCAGATAACGGGTGTGGGTGTTCAGCGTCCCCGCCTGTTGGCAAATGGCCTCGACCACCCTTGGATGACAGTGTCCGACATGGGGCACGTTGTTGTAGCAATCTAGGTACTTGCGGCCGTCGGCATCCCACACCCAAACACCCTCGCCCTTCACCAGATGGACCGGCTCCTCATAAAACGTCGAGACGTTTGGTCCGAGCAGACGGCGCCGCCGGTCCAACAGATCCTGTGATCGCGCGCTTACCGCCATACCTTCATCCACTTCCCCATAACCGAACCGCCAAGCGGCCGTCCGTTCTGTCGATGTGTTGATGTCGCCAATGTTGACTGTCTTTCGTGTCTGATACGTGAAGTCAAGCCGCCGGCGACGAAAAGCGTCGCGAGCCCCGCAAGAATCTCACCTTCCTCCGGTTAGACATTTGACCGCCTGCGAGGCAAGGTGCCTTTGCCATGGCCAGTATCTATGACGTCGCCGCCGCGGCCGGCGTATCGATTACCACGGTGTCCCATGTCTATTCGGGCAATCGACATGTGGCAGCCGATACCGTCGCGCGCGTGATGGAGGCCGCCAGAGATCTGGACTATAGCCCTCGTCTCAGCGCCCGCGCCCTGGCGACCGGGCGGTCGATGATTCTGGGCGTCTGTTTTCCTGCCGGATGCAGTCTGCTTCATCGCAATCCCTACTTTCCGGCCTTGCTGGAGGGCTTATCAGCGGCAGCGGGCAAGCTGGGTTACGGGTTTCTTTTGATTCCCAACGCGCTCGGCGAAAACGGCGTCAACCAGGGTGAGCTTCTCGGACAGCTTGACGGCGTCATCATCGCCGATCCGGCGGAGAACGATGTCCGCCTCGCCGCGTTTCTCGATCGCGACCTGCCAGTCATCACCGTCGGACGCTGGATGAGCCGCCAAGACGTTCCCTGGGTCGATAACGATCATTCCAGGGCGATCAAGGACCTCTTTGTCCACCTCGATGAGCAGGGTTACGAGCGGCCGCTTCTGTTGAACAAACGACCGACCATTTCCTATGAGTCCGATGTCGAACATGCGTTCCAGAAGGAGACCGCAGCACGCGGCCAGTCGGGTCGTACCGTCTGGTGCGACGACTTCTTCAGCCAGAAGACCTATGACGTCGCGCGCGAGATCCTGACCGCGGCCGACCGGCCCGATGTCATCATCGCCAGTACCGACAGCCAAGCCTTGTCGGTGCTCCAGGCCGCCAGTGATCTGGGTATCGCCATTCCCGACGAACTTGGCGTCGTCGGCGAGGGCGAGACGGTCCTTGCCGCCAGCTCGATCCCACCCTTGACCAGCATACGCGTCTTTCCCGACAAGCTCGGCGACCTCGCCGTCGCCTTGATGCTCGATCTGCTGAATGGCGGCAACGGTGATCGAACCAAGCTCGTCCCCGTGGAGTTGGTGGTACGCGCGAGTACCGACCGCAAGTCCGGCGTCAACGTGCGATCGTGATGCGAGCCAGGTCCTGACACCGTCTGCCCCGTGGCGGCAACCCGGATCGCAAGCCGGAGAACAGCGCACAAAAGCCGAGGCTTCGGTCCGGCGCACTGCCAGACCGAAGCCCCCGCTGATACAATACTGGCGAGAACGTTAGTTCTGCGCGGTCGGCGCCTCAACGAAGGACAGAGTGCGGTGGCCGCCCGGGCCGTCCTTGGTCTCGATGCCGTTGCGGATGCTGCCGACAAGGCGTTCCTTGCCCGAATCCATCTGCACGGTGACCAATCCGCCATCGGTTGTGATGGCGCCGGCGTGAACCGCCGCGCGGCAGATCATGCTGTCAAAGGCGTAGGAGTCGGTGCCGACAACACGGCGCGAGTTCATGTTGTTCGGCGCTTCCGGGCAACTGAACACGAAGTGCTGGCCCAGCAGCTGTTCATAGGCAAGGCCGGTACGCGTGAACTTGGTGTCCCAATCGATCCGCTGCACGTTGTCGAGCAGAATCTGATCGACGTTATTGGTCTCGGCACCAGTGACAAAGACCATGCTGCGCTGTGTCCCCGGCAGGCTCTGCGTATCAATGCCGTTGCGGCTGCTGCCGACATACTCGCTGGCGCCCGGATTGAGCTGAACGGTAATGACGCCACCGTCCCGATCAACCAGACCGGCGTGCACGGCAGCGACGCAGATCGAATTGTTGCTGGGGTAAACATCGGTGCCATAGACGGCCTCGTCCATGTCATCGACATTGGCCGGCTTGCACTTGGCGGTGAAGCGCTGGCCGAGGAACTTGTCGTTGTCGAACTGGAACGTAACCAAGCTCGTGTCCCATTCGATGAGCGGGATTTCGTCCGACGTGTTTTCGGCCGCCTGAGCGGTTGACATGCTACCGAGCGAAAGTCCTGCTGCGGCGGCAAGAACGATAAGAGCTGATGTGCAACGGGTCATGGCAATCTCCATCCGTAAGAAGGTGCGGCATGCGCACGGAAACGTGTCCTACGGTAGGGAAGATTGTGATCGCGGTTTTCAGTTCGGTGTCAGCGCCCGAGGTTTATTGTTTCATTTGTATGCGCGGACGCCAGCATTGGGAAACAGCCGTTTCAGGCCGTACCCGCACTATCTCGACTTCAGGTAGAGGCCCTATCGTACCACAGCAGAACATCGTCGAGGCGCGCCGGCAACACATGACCGGCGCCACCGACGAAACTCTCGAACGTCTGCCGTTCGGCCTCGTTGATGCCAACCAGAACCGGAATGTTCAGATCGATCGCGCGTGCGATCGTTTGCCGAAAACCAGCGCCCTCGCCTTCGCGTTTGCCAAATTTGTTGATGATCAGGACATCGGTCGTTGACTCGATAGCGCGATCGACCAAACCGACAACATCTTCAAGGGCTTCGTGGTCCAGACGACAGCCCCTGGCATGTTGCCCGAGCTCCTGCCAGATCGGCAGTTCGGGTCCGTCCGGCAGTACACTGAGCGTCATAACGCAGGTGCCTTGACGTGCTTCTTGCGGATCGGTGGTTTGCACCGCGCCCGCCAGACGGCATCCCTTTCGTTGCAGATGTCGAGCAACTTTGGTCAAGACGAGGCCGGCCGAGGTGGAGGCGTCGGATAGAACCGCGGCAATCGGCATTCTATCGTCCATCGCCGTGGTCTCGTCACCATTCGTCATCATTACGGCGAACCCTCATGGCCCTTCGGCTTGAATGCGCAGCGCCAATGATTGGCGGCGAGCTCTTTCACACCGGATTCATAGCCCCGCCGGGCCAGAAGACGCCGCAGCGGCGCCGGACAAAACGGTGCGTCGACAATGAGGATATCATCGCGATCAGCCACAGCCACCATCTGAAGAATGACGGCCAGAGGCTCCTTGCCGTTCTCGAAGATCGGTCGGGTGTCGACCAGGCAGGCCTCGTTCACATCGACGTCGTCAAACCACGAAACGGGAGCCATATCGGAAATCATTGGTTTCGATGGGTTGGGCTTGACCTCTTTTCCGTTGGCCAGGCTGACCAGTTCGTCTTCGGGACTTGCGACCATGCTGGCGATATCGGCCAGCGACAGTTCGCGCGCCACATCCTCATCGCCCAACACGCGGAGAAACTCCCTGAAGGCCGGATTATAGGCGCGAAATCGGTCGAGTAGATCCTCGCACGCCAGCCACGCGTCGATCAGCTTGGTCTGACCGTCGATCACCAAAGGCGGTGTCACCGCAACCTCCTGCACTAAGGGAAAAGGAATGGTCCCTTACCCTCGAAGCATACGGCACCTGAGAAACGGTCCTTTGATCCAGGTCAACGGTGCGCCATCGCAGCCAGGACGCGCTTAGACGTCCCAGCCGCCGTCGACAACGATTTCCTGACCCGTAATCTGGCGAGCCTCATCAGTTGCCAGAAACACCACGGCGTGGGCGATATCCTCGGGCGTGGTCACGCGCTTGAGCGCCATGTCCTGGACGTACTCCTCATAGACCTGATCGACGGTCCAACCGCGAACCCGGGCCTTTTCCTCGCATAGCTTGTGCATGCGCGGCGTCTCGACGATGCCCGGCATGACCGCGTTCACGTTGATGTTGTATTCGCCGACGTCCAGCGCGGTGGTGCGGGTCAGGCCACGGATCGACCACTTCGACGAGCTGTAGGCCGCGCGGTAGCGGTATCCACGCATGCCCGAGCTGCCGCCGATATTGATGATCTTGCCATAGCGCCGCTCCACCATGGACGGCAGTACGTGTTTGATTGGCAGAAACGTGCCCTGCAGATTGGTGCGTACCAGATCGTCGAAAGCCTGCTGGTCGATCTGCCAAACCGGCGTTTCAATCGGACCGGTCGCGCCGGCCACGTTCACGAGGATATCGAGGTTACCGTCGAAGACCTTGAGCGTGGCCTCGACCATGGCCGCGACCTGATCCTCCTGGACGACGTCGCAGGTCACGACCTCCGCCTTGCGGCCCATCGCGCGCAACTCCTCGGCCAGGTCGTCCAGTGGACCCCTGGTGCGGGCGGCAAGGACGAGATCGCAGCCTTCCGCCGCCATCGCCTTGCAGATGGCGCTTCCCATGCCCTGCGCCGCACCGGTCACCAGTGCCGTCTTGCCATCCAACCTCATCGATTCCTCCACTCTTTATGCGATCAGACATCAGCGGTGCCAAAGCCGCCGCCGCCGCTGGTTTCAATTGTCACCCTGTCGCCTTTCGTCAGGCGCGCCTCGTCCTTGCCGCCCAGTCGTTCGACCGTGCCGTCGGCGCGCCGCAAGGTAATGCGGTACGGCGCGCCCGCCTCACCGCCCTGCAGGCCATAGGGCGGCACCACCGCGCGGTCGACCATGGAGGTCAACCACATCTCATCGGCGATGATTTCATAGACGCGCTCCTGGCCCTCGCCACCGCGGTGACGGCCCTCACCGCCCGACCCTCGTCTTAGCCGCTGGCATACCAGGCGGATCGGATAGTTGGTCTCGATCACCTCCGCCGGTGTGTTCATGACGTTGGACATGTGCGGACGCGTGACTGGCATGCCGTCGCGGTCATGACGCGCGCCTTCGCCGCCGCCATGGACTTCATAGAGTGTCGTCCACTCTCCGTTGCGCGGATCGCGGCCACCGAACAACAAAAGGCCCGACGTCGTCGCGCAGCCGGCGGTCAACCGTTCCGGCACGACAGGCTCCAGCGCGCGGAAGATGGCATCGGCGACACGCTGGGTGGTCTCGTGATTGCCGCCGACGACCGGTTTGTCGACCGGCGGCTCCAGCAGCGAACCGGGGCGCGTGATGATGTCGAGCGGCCGGTAACATCCGGCGTTCGGCTGAATGTCCGGCCCGGCCACCGCCTTCAAGGCATAGAAGACGCTGGCCGCGGTCGAGAACGGCGTCGCGTTCAACGGCCCGGGCGTGGCGTCATCGGACGCGGAGAAATCGACAACGGCCCGATCGCCGTCGATCGTCAGCGTGACGCGGATGGCCACCGGCGGACCGCCCGCTCCGTCGTCATCGAGCAGATCCTCGCCCGTGTAAGAACCGTCCGGGAGATCCGCCAAGGCCTGTCGCATGGCGGCCTCGGACTGGTCGTGCAGTGCGACAATCGCCTGCTGTACCGTCGCGGCGCCATGGTCGGCAAACAGCACCTGCATGGCCTCATCGGCGGCGCGGGTCGCCGCCATCTGCGCCAGGATGTCGCCTTCGCGCTCGATGCCGCCGCGCACGTTGGCGGTGACGAAGTTCAGCTTCTCGCGGTCCGGTCCCTCGGCGGTGAAAAGCCGCGTGGGTGGAATCCGCAGACCCTCCTGCCAGGCGTCGCGGGCATGCGGCACGTAGCTGCCAGGACGACCGCCGCCGATATCGGCCCAGTGCGCCAAGCTGACGGCAAACGCCTGCACATCGCCGTCAAAGAACACCGGCCTGATCGCCTTGACGTCAGGCAGGTGGTTGCCGCCGACCTCCGGCAAGTTGACGAACCAGACGTCACCCTGCGCCAGCTGTTCGGTCGGTACCCGTTTCAGAAACTCACGCACGGTTGCGGCCATGACGCCCATATGGACGGGGATGTCGCGGCCCTGGGCGATGAGTTCGCCATCCGCGTCGGTCAAGGCGGAGGAGAGGTCGCCGGCCTCGCGCAACAGCGGCGATCGGGCCGAGCGCATGACCACATATGACATCTCCTCGGCGATCGCCGTGATGGCGTGGCGGATCACCTCGACGGTGAAGGGATCGACCCGGCCGGTCACGGCTTGCCTCCGACATCGATGTGCAGATGACCGTGTTCGTCGGCCCAGACCGTCGATCCCGGCGGCACGATCACCGTCGACCATGCGTCTTCGATGACCACCGGTCCATCATGGCGGTTCTCCGCCGTAAGACCATCGCGCGCCAACCTCTCGCTCTCGACCGGACCGGCCGCATCGAACCAGCACAGGGTCGTGTCCGACGCCTCCGTATCCGCCCCATCGGCGGTTGGCGACAGCGCCGACAACGCCAGGGGCGGTGGCGCCGTGACCGTGATACGCAGGGTATCCAACACCCAGGGCTCATCCGTGGCAAAGCCATAGAGCCGCTGATGCCGGTCGATGAAATCAGCGGCCAGGGTCGCGGGATCCGCCGGCCGATCGAACGGCACCTCGATCGCGTCGCTCTGACCGGCATAGTGCATCAAGGCGACACAGGTGGCATCGATGGCGTCGCGCGCCACGCCGCTTGCGGTCAACGGTGCCGACAACCGGGACACCATGTCGTCGCACAGCGCCGCCAGGTCGGCGGCGTTCCAGGCGTCGCGCGCCATGCGTACGGTCCGCTGCTCCGCATAGGTCAGGCGTGCGGTCACGCAGCCGAGCGCGGAGAATCCACTGGACAGACGCGGCACGACAACGTGGTCAATGCCGCAAGCACGCGCCAGTTCGACCGCATGCATCGGCCCGGCGCCACCAAAGGCGAGCAGCGTGCATTGACGAGCATCGATACCGCGTTCAACCGTGACGCGGCGCAGGGCGCGCACCATGCTGGCATTGGCGACGCGATGAATGCCCAGCGCCGCCTCTTCGATGCCGACGCCAAACGCATCGGCTATGCCACCGACGGCGCGGCGTGCCAACGCTTTATCCAGGGTGACCGTGCCGCCCAGTTGCCGGTCAGTGTTGATATAGCCGAGCACCAGGTTGGCGTCGGTGACCGTCGGCGTCTCGCCGCCGGCGCCGTAGCAGGCGGGTCCCGGGTCGGCGCCGGCGCTGTCGGGCCCGACGCGGATCGCCGAACCGTCAAGGCGCGCGATCGAACCGCCGCCGGCGCCAATGGATTCGACGGCGACCATCAACTGACGGATCGGTCGACCGGCAATCCGTTGGTCGCTGTTGATCTGAACCTCGCCGTCAATAACGACGGCGGCGTCTGTCGTCGTGCCGCCCATGTCGAAGGCAATGGCGCGGTCCAGCCCGAGCTCCCGCGCGACGATACCGGCCGCTGTGACACCGGCCGCCGGACCCGAAAGCGCCAAGCCAAGCGGCCGGCCGCGCATGGCATCGACCGCGGCCATGCCACCGGCGGAGTGAAAGAGATGCAATCGCGTCGTCTCACCAGCGTTGGCCTCCAACCTGTCGAGATAACCGCCGACCAACGGCATGAGCGCCGCGTTCAACACCGTCGCGTTGGTCCGCTCGTACTCCCGCGGCTCCGGATTAAGTTCGTGGGACATGGTCACATGCGCGATTTTCGCCGCCATTTTCGCACCCAGGGCCTTCTCGTGCGCCGGATTGGCATAGCTGTGCAGCAAGGCCACGGCCGCCGCATCAACCCCACATGCCGCTGCCGCGTCGCACGCGCGCGACGTCTCGGCCTCGCTCAGGCCGGACAACACAGACCCGTCCCAATCAAGCCGCTCGGCCACCTCAAGCCGCCGTTCTGCCGGCACCAAGGGCGGCAGTTTGGGCAGCACGTCAAGACGGTAGAGTTCACGACGATTCTGCCGGCCGATGGCCAGCGTGTCGGCGAAACCTTCGGTGGTCAGCAAGACGACGGGCGCCAACTTGTCCTGGACAATGGCGTTGGTCGCCATGGTCGTGCCGTGCATCAAGTCCGCGACGTCCGCCCATGCCAATCCAACTGCTGCCAGCCCCGCTTCGACGCTCGCTACCGGATCATCCGGCCGGCTCGGCGTCTTCGCGCTCAAGACCGTTCCGTCGGCCGCGTGAACGGCAACGACATCGGTGAACGTCCCGCCGATATCGACACCGACCTGCCAGGCGCCACGCATGGTCAATTGGCCTCAGCCAATGCGGGCCCGCACGCAGCTGACGATGCCGGGCAAGAGAGTAACTCAAGAAACGTCATCAAGGAGTACTCCAGCGATGTGGCACGTCCACCTCCGCATAGTCGACGCTTTCAATCCATGAGATCGCAATCGAATGGTAAGGAAAAGTATGTTCAGACCCACTCCAATAGAGACATAGCCAATACCCGGACCTCCCGTTCCCGGGGCGGCCGATACGCCCGGCATGACGTTGATGCCGATTGGCAAGATCTCTACCGGATACGCCATAACTAAAGACTGCCCAAGCACTATCGGCGACGACAAGCCGTCCATACGAACTCGGATCGATCCGCGCTGTCACGCCGCGCTGCTCGACATAACGCCCTGCCGCCACGATCGCGTCCTCGCTTCGCTTGGTCGTTGCGACCGCATCACTCTTGATTTGGTCCAATCATCGCCGGGTACAGCGGGTCGATCGGCATTTTGCGCAAGCGTTCGGCACGTGCGACGCGCGTCGGTTGCATGGATCTGCACGTCTTGTTTCTGACCTGACTATGCATTTGCGTCCCCGAATCAGCTTCAATAGCGACCTTCGATCAAACCATACGGCCTTAGCATCAACGGGAGGAAAACCATGACATCACGGCTTGGATCGTTGGATGTCTATCCGCCTGCCAGCAAGTTTGCCTACTTCGATGCTGCGTCAGTGGGGCTGATGCACAAGGGAGCAGCACAATCCATCGTTCAGTGGCAGAAGGCCTTGGCCGAAGAAGGCACCGTCGCTTTCAACGAACAAGACGAACTGCAGATCCTTGAAGGATTGGGTCAAGCCGCAGCCAAACTGTTCGGCACAGATGAACAGAGCGTCGCCATCTCATCCGGGGAGACGCCACTGATGGCGTCGCTCGCGTGGGCAGTCGCTCCACCGAAAGGCAGCACCATTGTCGCGACCGACGTCTGCCACCCCAGCACAATCTATCCCTGGATGCGTGTTGCCGAGACGACCGGCGCGGAGCTTCGATGGGCGCGCGGCAAAAACTACTACGTTGCGCCGGAGTCGATCGAGGCTCTGATCGACGACAACACGGCTGTCGTTTGCCTGTCCCACGCCGAGTACGGCACGGGACAGGTCCACGATCTCAAACATTTCGCCGATCTCGCCCACAAACATGGTGCGTTGCTTGTTGTCGACACCACGCAATCGGCCGGTCAGATCCCGATTGATGCGCAAAGCCAGGGTTTTGATGCCGCGGTTTCGTCGACCTACAAATGGACGTGCGGCCCCTTCGGAACCGGCGTCATGTATGTCTCGCCGGAACTGCAACAGGCCAATCCGGGCATTATCGGTTGGCGTAGCCACAACGACATGTGGGATTTCCAGGCTGACCGGGTTGACTATCCCGACACCGCGAAGCGGTTCGAGTATGGCACGATGGCGTACGGGACCGCCCTTGGCGCCGCCGAGGCCATCAACCACCTGCTCAACATCGGTATCGACACGATTGCCTCGCACAATCGAACCATTGCCGATGAACTATGGGCTGGTCTTGAGGAGACAGGCGCTGAGATACTCTCCCCGGCTGACACGGCGCAACGTTCGGCAACGGTCGCCGCGCGTTTTCCCGGACAAGACAGCCGCGAGCTTGCGGCTGCCCTCAAACAGCGTTCCGTCGTCTCGTCTTTGCGGCGCGACTTCATCCGCTTTTCGCCTCATCTCTACAACAACTCGGAGGACGTCGAGACCGCCTTGTCGGCGTTGCGTGACAGCACACGCTAAACCTCATCGGAGTCATGCCGGATCAACGTGAAGGCATGACAACCGGCAGTTTCTTGCTGCACTGCAGCGAATTGGGCTTGGCGGCAGCACGCATTGTGCCGTGCAAAGACCGTTTCAAGTGCTATGATCAAGGAGAAAGGCGACCATCTTTGGCAGCACATCGGAGGTCGCGGCACGTCTATCAGCTTGATGAAAGACAACCGTTTGATGAGCTGGCCACACAAGATCTTTCTCGGACAAGTCTCGGATTTCGAACTTCGCCTTCTTCGGATTTTCCAGGTTGTCGTTGAGTGCCAGGGGTTTACGGCCGCGGAGAACGAGTTGGGTATCACCCGCTCGACGATCAGCCGCCATATCTGCGATCTGGAGACGAGACTTGGCGCACGGCTCTGCTCACGCGGACGAGGCGGCTTTGCGCTGACACCAGAAGGCCAATCGGTCTTTAACGCGGCAACGCAACTCTTTTCCGCCGTGGAGGAGTTCCGCTCGACGGTGAATGAACTGCATCTTGAACTCGCTGGCGAGATTCACATCGGATTCATCGATACTCTCGTCACAATGGACGAGATGGGCATGCAAAGCGCGATATCGCGCTTTTCCAAGCTGCATCCGAATGTTCAGTTAAAGATTGTCGTCGGCACCGCTGACGAGATTGTTCGGGCCGTGCAGGATCGGCGGCTGCACATTGGCGTCACGGTAAAACAGGGCCGTGCGCCCCGCATCGTCGAGATCCCGCTGGCGACCGAGGTGAGTTATCTCTATTGCGGCCCGGGCCACGAAGCGTTTGACTGTCCGGAATCAGAGATTGATCTGGCGAGTGTCAGCCGTTTCCGCATGGTACGCCATGCCTATTCGGAAGCAGAAGGCCAAGCGATCAGCCGCTGGAACCTGTCGGTGGCATCCAGCGCCAATCAGACAGAAGGCATATTGCTTCTGGTGCTCGGCGGTTCTTATGTGGGTTTCGTTCCCGGTCATTTTGCCAGAACATGGGAAGACAAGGGATTGCTGCGCCGCCTTCTGCCGGCGACGCTGACGACCGTGTCGACCATCACGGCGATCGTGCACAAAAATGCGCGCCAGGACCCCATGGTCAGCCAGTTCCTATCGCTGCTGCCCGTCAACCAGGCTGTCCCCCAACCCAAGATCGAAACTGCAGCCGAATAGACGCTCGCCCTTTAGGGCCGGGGACCACCCCATAAACGTTCCGAAACCTGCGGATTTCGCGCTCGACTCAGCCCGCGTCGTCGTCACTTCGATGATCGCCGATGTAATGCGCTCGCCACCTGTTCACAGTTGACGAGCCAAAGCCACGCGATCCGACGTAACGTCCGAGAGTCTCAAAGTTTAAGTGCAGAGTTTGCTATTTCACGCCTCAGAACCGCTACGAATGATGCATGTGTCTGACGCGGTGACCAGGGGGCGAAGGCGCTAGGGTCTGGTCTCCACGTGCTGACCTAGCAAACGAAGCTTGCTTGCACTGCGTGAACAGCAAGCTGCAACTCAGGGATCAACGCTCGGTTGACCCCATCGAATCCAGGAGGCGAACATGAAGCAACGAGGGGCTTTGAGACTACTGGCTGCCGCGGGACTTGTCGGACTATTCGCGGTGCAACCCGCTACCGCAGAGGACCTCGTTCTTGGCAACGAGGGTACCTATCCACCGTTCAGTATTATGGGAACGGATGGTAGCTTGTCCGGCATCGAGCCCGACCTGGCACGCGAAGTTTGCGCACGCATGGGCGCGAACTGTGAAATCGTGGCGATGGACTTCGACGGCCTGCTGCCTTCGCTGACCACCGGCAAGATCGATATGATCGTCTCGCAGTTGACGCCACTGCCGGAACGCCTTGAGGCAACAGAGTTTACCGTTCCATTGATCTTCAGCCCGGAAGGCTTCGTCGTGCCCGCCGATTGGGACAAGGGTTACGACAACGATGCCATGAGCGGCATGCGCGTCGGCGTCTACAAAGGTTCGTCACACGCCAAGTATGTAGAGGACAACCTGCCCGACGCCACGCCGGTCTATTTCGAGAACAACGACCAGATGGTGCTCGACCTGAAGGCTGGCCGCATTGACGCTGTCTTTGGCCACAAGATCAACTGGGACGTCTTGCTGATCAGCACAACTGACGGCGGAGACTGGAAGCTTAGTGAAGACGATTTTTGGGCGTCCGGCACCAGAGAAGGTATGAGCTGGGCGGTGCAAAAGGGCGAAACCGACCTCGTCAGCCGGGTCAATGAAGCGATCCAGTCGATTATTGACGACTGCACCTACACCGAGATCCGCATGAAGTATCTTCCCGGCGTTCAATTGCTGGAAGAAGAGACGAAGTGCCTCTGAGTCGTACGTAGCATTACTCTTGCTGTGACGGTCAGGTGATGGAGGCGCTAAGCTTTGACGACTCCGGCTATGGCGACGAACTGCTCGCCGGCGCCTCCATCACCGTTCAGCTCGCCACTTACAGCTTTGTGCTGAGTCTCATTCTCGGTATTTTTCTGAGCTTTGCAGCCCTCTCCAAGAACACCGTCGTTAAAGGCGTTTGGCGGGTGAGCGCATCCGCCCTTATGGGCGTCCCATCGATCCTCGTCGTGTTCTTCATCTATTACAACGCACCGCTACTGGTGAACGATGTCTTTGGCGTGCGCTACGACATCTCGCCCTTTGTGGCCGGTATCGCCGGTCTCGCAATCGTTTATGCGGTCTACGTTGGGGAAGCCTTTCGAGGCGCCATCATCAACGTTCCCACGGGCCAATTCGACGCGGCACGCGCGTTGGGTTTGCACGCCTGGCTCATGTGGCCGCTCATCATTCTGCCCCAGGCTCTGCGGCTTGCCCTGCCGGGCCTGACCAATATCTGGATGGTCGTGCTTAAGGATACCGCGCTGGTGTCCATGGTCGGTCTTGCCGATCTGGTTCGTATTGCCGATGTGGCGGCGGCCGTCACCAAGGACCCCTTCGTCTTCTACCTCTTTGTCGGTTTCGCCTACATCATCTTCAGTTCCGTCACGATGTATGGCGCCGAGCGGTTTGAACGTTGGGTCAACCGTGGGCAAAGTGACGAGGGCCGCTGATGGAGTTCAATCCCGAACTTGCGTGGCGCATCCTTCCGGCCCTCTTGCATGGCGCCGGCGTGACGTTGAGCGTCCTCGTGCCGTGCCTCGTCTTCGGCATCATCATCGCAACGCCGATCGCGCTGGGACGGTCGTCGAAGAACCCGATCATCGCCGGTCTCTCGTGGTTCTTCTCCATGTTCTTTCGCGGCGTTCCCGCGCTTGTCGTGCTCTACATGATCTACAACGGCTTCGCGACGATCGGGTTTATCCGCGACACCGTCCTGTGGAACTTCTTTTCTGAGGCCTATTTCTGCGCGGTCTTGGGTTTCACGCTCAATCACGCGGGCTTTACGGTGGAGATTCTGCGCGGTGCCTTCAAGGCGGTGCCGCCAGGCCTGACTGATGCGGCCCGCTCAATCGCCCTGCCGCGGCGCCTCGTGTTCTTCAAGATCACGTTCCCGCTTGCCATACGCTACGGGCTATCGGCTTACATGAACGAGGTGATACTTTTCGTAAAGGGCACGGCCGCGCTCGGCGCCATCACCATGATCGACTTGTTGGCGGCGGCCAATGCGGCGGTGTCAACGACGTACGATCCGTTCACACCGCTGGTCGCGGCAGCCGCCATCTACTGGGCCATAGTCCAAATCGTCAGGATCGGCTTCGAGCGCCTTGAAGCGCATCTGAACAGACATCTCAACTACGTCGGATAGGTGACGTCAGCCACGCGACTAACGTCACGCAAAGCGCCGGCGAACGCAATTTGCCAGGGAGACAGCAATGTATCGCCACGATTGGTATCAGCAAATCTACGAACAGTTTCCGCAGATCGTGTCCGAAGCCGAGGCCTACGGTGCAAAACTCAAACTCGACAAGCTCAAGGGTGAGATCGGCCTTTATTCCGGCTCCTCCGCCTGCCCTGCCCGGCTGCCCGACTATGTATTGAATGCCATTGTCGAGGCGAACCAGACGGAAATTCTACCGGTTCGCACTGTCGAGGACAGACTGCGCAACGTCATCAAGGATCTATTCGGCGATGATTATGATGGCGCCGTCGTCAACAGTTGCGAAGCCGGACTGAGGGTAGCGATCGAGGGGTTGATGGCGCCGCCCTTCATGCGCCGGGGCGATGCCTATCGGGCGCGGATGGTCGCGACTTATGGCGAAGATGTCGAATGGGGCATGGCCTACGGGCGACCGTTCCCGCCCAAGTACAAGAACGTCAACATTGATCGCACCGTCAGCGGCGGCGAACTGGGCATGGAAGCGAAATCGCTGGCCAACCTGGATACGCTCTTTGTGCGATTTGCCGGTGCCCGCTATGAGATCCATGGCGTGCGCCAAAACGTCGTGCCGTTCCTGACCGACGTTGACGTCGACGGCACCATCGAAAACATGAGTCGGGCCTGCGAGCGCAACGCCTCGACCATTAGTGGCTTCCACACGGTGGGTTACGACACACCTGGATGGGGCCACGGCGCCAGAGACGATAAAGGACGTCCCGCCCTGATGCGCAAGATCGGCGAGCTCGCCCGGAGCTACGACGTGCCGTTCCTGGTCGATGCGGCTAGCTGCGTGCCGGGTGTGGGTTTCTCACCAGAGGACGCCGGAGCCAGTATCATGCTGTGGAGCATGGACAAAGCCGGCCGCTCGCCGTGTGCCGGCCTGATCGTCGGCAAGGCCGAGGAGATGCTCACCATTCGCAAGGCACTCGGTCTTGGCGGCCAACGCTTCGGACACGTCTCCTCCCACGGCAAGGCGACGTTCTCCGCCGCCGATCCCGGCCGCGACAGTGTCGTCGGGCTTCTGGCCTATCTCGAGCTGTTGCGCGATGACCCCGATCGTGTGCGCAATCCCGTCGACCGTTTTCATGAGATCATGGTCGACGCGTTCAAGGAACTTGAGCCGTCCCGGTTCCGCGACGGACTGATGTTCACGAAGTCCTATCACATGGGCGGTACGGAGCTGAACTATCAGAAGACCTGGGACGGCGACGGTTTCGGGATCCCCCTCTTTACGCTGGAGGATCTCTACGCCAACACAAACCCGATCCTTCTTGCGACCGAAGCGATGGGTGTCGAACCGGCGACCATCTATGCCGGCAGCATGCTGCTCAATCCGGGGCTCGGTCTGCTCGACCGCGACGGTGGTTTGATCGACGAACGCGCCGCCTTGGCGGCACAGGCCTTGGTCAAGGCAACGGAGATCGTCTGTAAACACGCGGGGCTTGGCGATTGAAGCCCCATCAACACTGGAGATAAGGAGAGGCTGCCATGGGCATTCAAGCATTCAATGCGAGCAACCCCGAAGGACTGCCGCTGTCGGCGGCCATTCGCGCCGGCGATTTTGTGTTCGTTTCGGGAATGGTGGGATTTGGCGAAGGCGAAGAAGTTGTCCCGGGCGGTGTCGGGCCGGAAACCGAGAAGATTATCGCCGATCTGGTCGATGTGCTTGGCGAAGCCGGTATTGCACTGGAGCATGTCGTCAAGTCCACGGTCTTTCTTACCGACGCGGCGGACTTCGACACCTTTAACGCCGTTTATGCCAAACACTTCAACAAGCGCCCGCCAGCACGAATCACCGTGGTCTCGGACCTCACCATCGATGCCAAAGTCGAGATAGATTTCATCGCCTATTGCGGCACTTAAGGCCGTCGCGCTAGCGCCGACGCCACGCTTAAGCGGATTATGAGGCCGGTAAGCGGGTGCCTGCACGCGAAGCGGTCACTGCCTGGGATTGCGACGATCGTGCAACCACGATCAACGACATGGCGTCGCGATATCAATGGCCCATCCCGGTCGGTCTCAGGCCGGCCGGGCAGCAGGCCATCGGTGGTATGACACTGACCGATGACGCTGTCTTTTTTGACATCGGACCTGTGGCGTCGTGGCAGGCTGACATCATGTCCCGGCGCCAACGGGACATTCCAGACCTGCACGGCCGACGGCTCGCGTCTGCGTGAGCGAAGTTGATCCGCTCGAGCGAGACCCTTCGTTATCCGCCCGTATCATGAGGCCCCGCGGCAGGCTGGCACTGGCCTGTTACACGCGTAAACAAGTGCGCTCGATGAACTGCATGTCATCACACAGCGGTCCAAAACGGGGAATTCTGCACTGCCTAGAGCCATGTCGATGAGCGATACACCATTTGCTTGCATTCACATTTAAGTAGTCAATCACACAGTCTAAATTATAAGTTGTGTATTAAACCTCCCTTCTTTGTTGTACGAATTCGTCTAATACTAAATAAGAAGAAGATTGCGTTTGCGTGCACTTTACATTGGCGATTCTATTTGAGGCGAGCGCGGTGCGATGGGATCACTAACGATCCGCGCGCTGCGCAAACTCGTCCGCTTCGCCTGTCCGTCGATAGGCCTCTTTGTGTGGCTCGTCCCCGTCGTTCTTGAGGACCATAAGGCCCGCGCGCAGACGGTCGTCATTTCGACCGATCAAACGACCACGCAGAACCTCGACACACTGGCAGGCGGTGACCCTGGCACAAGTGCCATCGTTAATCCGGGCGTCACCGTCGACACGAGCAACCCGCCGGGATCGGGCGGCAACGCGATTGTCGGCGGTTCGCGACCCTGGGAACTGACCAACGGCGGTTTTATCACCGGGCAAAACAGAGGTGTCGATCTGAGCGCCGGCGGCAGCGTGACCAACAGCGCGGGCTCGAGTGTCACGGCTGTGTCCCTGCAGGCGATCCGAATCCGAAACGCACCGGGCACGGTGATCAACGCCGGCACCGTGCTGGCCCGCCGAGAAAGTGTACTGCTGACCGGCGGCGGCAGCGTCACCAACGAGACCGGCGCGTCCATTACCAGCACGACGCGAGAAGCCATTCAGATCCAAGGCGGCAGCGGCACGGTGGTGAATGCCGGAACACTGCTTGGTCAACGCGAAACGATCCTCCTGCTTGGCGGCGGCAGTGTCACCAACGATGCGGGTGCATCGATCACCAGCACGGCGCGCGAAGCCATTCAGATTCAGGGTGGCGCAGGAACCGTCAACAATGCGGGCACCATCGACTCGCGGCTTGAAGGCGTTCTCCTGAACAGTGGCGGCACGGTCACCAACGCGCTGTCAGGCCTTATTCAGAGCGCCATCCGGGAAGGCATCCAGATCAGCGGCTCGGCGGGCACCGTCGACAACCTCGGCACGGTCGACGCCGGCACCATCGGCGTCTTCCTGGATCGCGGCGGCAGTCTTACCAATCACGAAGGCGCCACGATCACAGGCGGCACCATCGGCGCACGGGTCGACAACGGCGGCACACTGGACAACCTCGCCGGCGCCACGATCACCGGCAACAACGGATCAGGTGTGGAAATGCGCGGCGGTGGCACTGTGGTCAACGGCGCGGGCTCGACGATTTCTGGCACGACACGCGGCGTCTTCATAACCGGCGGCGGCGGCTCCGGGCAATTGACCAACGAAGGCACGATCACCGGTAACCAGTTCGGCGTTTTTCTCAACAACGGCGGCACCGTCACCAACCTGGCTGGCGCCACGATCTCCGGCAACACCGAAGGCCTGCGCGTCAACAACGGTGTCACCAACATCACCAACGCCGGCACCATTTCCGGCGCTGGAACGGCGATCCGCTTCGGCAATGCCGGCGACACGCTGACGCTTCAAACAGGTTCGGTCCTGAACGGCAATGTGAACGGACGCGGCGGTAATGACCAACTGTTCCTCGAAGGGACGGGGACCGAGGACAGCAACTTTCAGAACTTCGAAGGGCTGACCATGCAGGGTACCGACTGGACCCTCTCCGGAACGTCGGGCTTCAACAACGCCACCATCACGAGCGGCACGCTTCGGATCACCGGCACGCTCAACAGCCCGACAACGATCGGCCCCGCGGGCATACTGGGCGGAAACGGGACGATCGGCGGCTCGGTCACCAATAACGGCCAGATTTCACCCGGCGCGGGCCCTGCGACACTCACCATCACCAACAACTACACCCACGCCGCGGGCGCGGTTTACAACGTCGATATCGAACCGGCGGGAACCAGCGACCAGCTGTCGGTTGGCGGCACGGCAACGCTGAACGGCGGCACGGTCGTCGTGACCGCCGCACCAGGCACCTATGCGCCGGGAACGGTCTACACGATCGTCGACGCCGCGACGGTCGCTGGCACGTTCGACGGTGTCGTCTCGAACAGCGCTTTCGTCACGCCCTCGCTGGTGCACAACGCATCGACGGTCCAGCTCGCCATCGCGGTCGCGCCCTTTACGACCTTTGCTGCGACTCCCAATCAGCTCGCCATCGCCAACTATGTCGATCTCACCGCGCCGAGCGCCACGGGCGACTATGCGACCGTCGTCGGCAGCCTGTTCAGTCTAGAACCTGACGCCTACCGCAACGCCCTCGATGCGGTCAGCGGTGACGTCTATCCGTCGACGACGGAACTGGCGATCCAAACCCACGATCAGTTCAACACGACCATTGGGACGCGCATCAACAACTACTGGGTCACACAACGCGGCCTGCTCGACGGTGTCGGTCTCGCCGCGCAGGACAATGGCTTGGCCATCGACTTTGCCAGCGGTGCCAGTCAAATCGCCGATGGCGGCGGGCTGTGGTTCCAGGGTTACTACGTCACTGGCGACCTTGACGGCGACGGCAACGCGGCCGGCACGGACTTCGACATTCAGGGCATTGCCGGCGGTATTGACGCGCAGGTCTCCGACACCCTGCTTTTGGGCGTGGCCGCGGGAACATCCTGGACCACCGGCGATTTCTCTTCGCGCAACAACGCCCGGGTCGACATCGATAGCTACGAGGTCGGCGCCTATGGCAGCTACTTCGACGGTTTTGTCGGCCTTGACGGCATCGTCAGCCTGGGTGTGCAGGACGCCGACAGCGAACGGCCGATCGCGTTCGGCGCCATTCAGCGCACGGCGACTGCCAGCTACGACAGCCATGTCATCGCCGCCTACGGTGAGGCGAGCGTTCTCTATGACATCGCCGACGATACCCAGATCCAGCCACTTGTGGGACTTCGCTACAGCGATTTCGAGTCGGATGGATTTCAGGAAACCGGGGCGGGAAGCCTCAATATCACGACCAACGGTTTTTCGCGCGAGAGCCTGCGCTCGAGCCTGGGCCTGCGCCTGACCCATCAGGACATGCTGAACGACGGTACGGAGCTCGTGCCCTGGGCCTACGCCTTGTGGTCCCACGAGTTCCTCGACAGGTCCGTCAGCTTCAATGGGTCGTTGGCGGGCGCTATTGCCGGCCCGACCTTCTCGGTCGCTGGCGTCGAATCAAGCCGGGACAGCCTAGACCTGGGCGGCGGCCTGTCCATCGCCACGACCGAAAACCTCTCCGTCTTCGCCGGTTACGGGACCAGCCTCAGTACCGACGGTGTCTCCCACACGTTCCAGGGCGGCCTTCGATTCCACTGGTGACGCGTCGGACGATCGACACGTGATTACGACGCTGGCGGCGGATCGAAAGCCACGTTGCATTGGCCGGTGCCCGAGCTGCCGAAATAGGGCGTGATAATCTCCGCACCGCCCTGGTACTCCGTCCAGCCGAGCGCACCGAACAGCATGGCGGTGTCGATCATGGCGCACTCGCCGTTGCAGCGCGTGGCATAGGTCGGCAGCATCTCCAGAAACTCCGACCAGGCACGTTGCTGCCAAAGATCGAGCACGCGCAGGTCGACCTGCCGGTTGAATTCGCCGTTGACCTTGTTGAGTCCGTCGGCCGACACCGCGTTCGGCCAGAACTCATGGGAGAGCGACCCGCTGGCCAGGACCGAGACCTTTCGGCCGCTGGCGGCAATCGCCCGTGCGACGGCCTCCCCCATGCGACGGCCTTCGTCGATCGAGGCGTACTGGTTGGCAGCAACCGGCACGACACGTGCAAAGCTCCCCTGGTTCATGAAATGCATGGGAACCAGCGTGCCGTATTCGCACGCCAGGTTCGGCGTGTCGTGCGCCATTGCGCGCAGATCCGCCGCTTCGACTGCGGTGGCGATAGCATTGGCAAGCTCCGGGTCACCGTCATAGGCATAGTCCAGATCGGCCAGCATGTGCGGCAGTTCGTGGCTGGTGAAGCACCCTTCGTGTCGCGCCTTAGCGTTGACGTGGAAACCCTGGTTGACGATCCAGTGGACGTCGAAAACGACGAATGTCTCAACACCCGATGCCTTGGCCCGTCGGCCAAGCTCGACCAAGCCGTCGATCGCGCTTTGGCGGATGCCATGAAACCGTTCGATGGTGTGCGACATCCAGATCGACGGGACGTGCGTAATCTTGGCCGCCTGAACAATGCTGCCCATGGTGTCAGCCCCCCAAGCCGAGTCGTGGTATCGCGTGATCGCCCATGGCAAGCGCGACGTTCTTGGTCTCCATGTAGAAATCGAAGCTGTAATCGCCACCGTCGCGGCCGATGCCAGAGGCCTTCATGCCGCCGAAGGGCGTCGGCAGATGACGAACGTTCTCCGAGTTGACCCAGACCATGCCGGCGTCCAAACCATGCGCGACACGCAACGCGCGCCCGTTGTCGCGTGTCCAGACATAGCCTGCCAGGCCGTAACGAACACCGTTGGCGATGGCGAGTGCATCCGACTCATCCTCGAAAGGGATGGTCGTCAGCACCGGACCAAAGATCTCCTCCTGCGCCACCCTGGCATCCGGGCTGGCACCGGAAAACAGCGTCGCGTCGACATAATAGCCTTGAGTCGGCGCGCTTTCCGGCGCCCGGCCGCCGGCGGCGACATTGACGCCGTCCTCGCGCGCGATGTCGAAATAGGACGTGACCTTGTCGAGATGGCGGCGATGGATCAACGGACCCAGTTCCGTCGCCGGATCAAGCGGATTGCCGACACGGATCGCCTCCGCCCGTTCGGCGATACGGGCGACAAATGCGTCGTGGATGGAACGCTGCACCAGCACGCGGCTTGACGACGTGCAGCGTTCGCCGTTGAGGCTGTAGATCATGAAGACGACCGCGTCGAGCGCGCGATCGAGATCGGCGTCATCAAAGACAATCACCGGGTTCTTCCCACCCAGCTCGAAATGCACGCGTTTCAGGGTCGGCGCCCCTTGGGCCATGATGGCCGAGCCGGTCGCCGACTCGCCAACAAAAGAGATCGCCTTGATGTCCGGATGCTCCGTCAGCGCCTTGCCCGCCTCTTCGCCCAGGCCGTGCACGGTGTTCGCGACGCCCGCGGGTAGGCCGGCCTCGTGCATCAACTCGACCAGCCGGGTCGCCGTCAATGGGCTCCATTCGGCCGGTTTGTGTACGACCGTACAGCCGGCGGCCAGCGCTGGTGCGATTTTCCAGGTCGACAACATGAACGGCGTGTTCCACGGCGTGATGACGCCGACCGGGCCGAGCGGCTGGCGCACCGTGTAGTTGATGTGGCTTTGGGTCGGCAGCGACAGGCCGTCGGCGGCCTCCGGTGCGCGATCGGCAAAAAAACGGAAGTTTTCAGCGCCGCGCAGGGCAGCTTTGGCCATGAAGCGAATGGCTTGACCCGTATCCCAGCTTTCCAGCACCGCGATCTCATCGGCATGGGCGACAATGGTGTCGGCGATGGCATGCAGGATCTCGCGACGCCTCTTGCCGGGGACCTGCGACCACGCGTCGAACGCTTCGCGCGCCGCCGTTGCCGCACGGTCGATATCGGCGGCGGTACCGCGCGCGACATCGCAGATCGGTTTGTCATCGACGGGGCTGACGGTCTGGAACGTCGCTGTGCTGTCGACACGCTCGCCGGCAATTACATGGCCGATGCCGTCGCGACGCGTCCCCGCCAGGTATGTCTCCAGGGCCGTCAGATTTGCGGCGAGCGCACCCTGCCTATCGGCTACTGCGTCGTTCCTCATGCGGCGGCCTCTTTCTTCGCCATGATGTCGTGCAGGTTGTTCTTCTTGTAGTTGAACGTGTTGGAGATCTCGGAGATGTCGAGCGAGATGCCGATTGGACGGCGTTCGTAGACATCGTTCAGAGCGGACGTCAGCGTCTCGAACAACATCTCACCGATGGTCGCCTTCGTCTCGTCGGGCCGGCCCTCCAGGATTCTCACGCCCACCGCGATAAAGGCGTTCTGGGGGTCGCTATCGGCGATTTCATAGATGTCCCGGCGCTCGGCCCGGGTTCGGACCGCCGCCTTTTTGAATGTCGGACAGGTCAGCGCCGTCTCGTGGATCGCACGGACCAGGCCGGGAATGTCGACCTCGTCCTCAAGGTTCGCGGAATACTCAACGGTCAGATGCGGCATGGCGTGATCACCTCCCAATGTCATTTACATGATAACAATAACATGGTAATGATCAAGCAACAATCACGGGAGGCCCACCAATGATCGACCTGGACCGCGACTTTCTGGCCGGCTCGATACCACCGCTTATCACGCCGTTCCGCGACGGCGCGGTCGACCTGGACGCCTATGCCGGGTTGGTCGACTTCCAGGTCAAGAACGGCTCCCACGGGGTCCTGGTGAACGGAACGACCGCCGAACCGTCGAGCCTGACGGTCGAGGAACGCAACCGCCTGGTGGATGTCGGCATCGAAGCCAGCGGCGGTAAGGTACCGGTGGTCGCGGCCACGGGCTCGCAGTCGCTCGCTGAGACACGGTCACTCACCGAACACGCCGTCCAAGCCGGCGCCGACGCGTTGCTCATCGTTACGCCCTACTACGCCAAACCGCCGCAGCGCGGCCTCATCGAATATTACCTTGAAGTTGTGAAGGGCATCGACCTGCCGTGGATGGTCTATCACATTCCCGGCCGCACGGCGGTCAGCGTCACCCTCGATACATTGCGCGCGCTAAGCGCGGCGTCGCCAACCTTTGTCGGCATGAAACACGCGGTCAACGATCTCGGCTTCTGTAGCGAATGCCTGGCCGAGTTCGGCGATGACTTCCGCATCTTTGTCGGCCTGGAGGAGCTGTCATTCCCCATGATGGCGGTCGGTGCGAAAGGTCTGATGAACGCCGTCGGCAATCTGCGCCCCGGCGCGCTGGCCGCCATGTGCCAGGCCGTCTTCGACAGCGATCTGGCCGGCGCGCGCCGCATGCATCAGGACCTGCTTGAGATCAACAAGTCCGTCTTCTTCGACACCAACCCTATCGCGATGAAATACATGATGCGCCGGCTCGGCATCATCCCGACCAACGAGCACCGCCTGCCCATGGCGCCGGCGACGCCGGAACTCGAACAGCGCCTGGATCGGGTGCTGGCGAACGCCGGCTTGCTTGAAACCGGACGGGACGCCGCCGAATGAGGTTTGTCAGTTACCGTATCGACGGCCGGCCGGGCTATGGTCTGGTGAACGATGGCGGCATCGTCGACCTGACGCGGCGCCTTGGCGATCGACACGGTGAACTCGCCGGATTGATTGCTTCCGGCGATCTTCAAGAGGTTGAAACCTTCACCACGACGGAGCCTGACCTCGCGCTCGATGCCATTGATTTTGACCTGCCGGTCCCCCGACCCGGCAAGATCCTGTGCGTTGGCGTCAACTATGTTGACCGCAATGCCGAGTACAAGGACGGCTCCGACCAGCCGTCGTATCCCAGTCTGTTCATGCGTACGCCGGGCTCGCTGGCCGGCCATCACGAGCCAATCCTGCGGCCGCCGGAGTCCGAGCAGTTCGACTATGAAGGCGAAATCGTCATGGTCATCGGCAAGGCCGGCCGCCGCATTCCGGAGGACAAGGCCGAAGATCATGTGTTTGGCCTGACCATCATGAACGAAGGCTCCATTCGCGACTGGATGCGCCACGGCAAGTTCAACGTCACCCAGGGCAAAAACTTCGAGCGGTCCGGAGCCCTCGGGCCCTGGATCACCACGCGTGATGAGACGCCCGCCTTCGACAACCTCAACGTCATTACCCGGGTCAACGGCGAAGAGCGCCAGAACGGGCATACCGCCGATCTCCTCTTCCCGTTCTCCCGTTTGATTGCCTACATCTCGACGTTCATGGAGCTCCATCCCGGCGACGTGATTTCCACAGGCACGCCGACCGGGTCCGGCATTCGCCTTGACCCGCCACAGTTTCTGAAGCCCGGTGATACGGTCGAGGTCGAGGTCCCGGGCATCGGAACGCTGACCAACACGGTTGCCGATGAACAAGCCTAGTCCCAGGCCAAACGGCATGCGCCCTATCGAACGCTCGCTTCCGCTAAAACTCCTGCAGGCGCGTGAAGCGGTGATGGATCAATTCCGGCCCAATCTCAACGCCCACGGCGTTACCGATCAGCAGTGGCGCGTGCTGCGTGCGCTGGCCGAACACAAACGCATGGATGCCGGCGCGTTGTCGCGGCTCATCACGCTGCGCATGCCAAGCCTGTCACGCATCATGAATGACATGGAGGCGCGTGGTCTGGTCGTGAAACATCGCTCCGGCATTGACCGGCGCCTGGTCGACCTGGAGATAACGCCGGACGGCAAGGCGCTCTTTGCCGAGATGTCGAAGGAATCGGAACGGGTTTATCGAGAAATGGAACAACGCATTGGCCGCGAGACCTATGCGCGGTTGATGGACATTCTCGACGACCTGACCGATAGCCTGAGCACCGAAAGCAGACCGTCGTGAGCAAGGCGCAACCCAACATCCTCTTTATCATGGCCGACCAGTTGCGCGCCGACTACCTGGGCTGCACCGGCCATCCGGCGATCCGGACACCCAATATCGACGGTATCGCCGCACGCGGCGTGAACTTTTCGCGGGCATATGTGCAGGCGCCGGTATGCGGCGGTTCACGCATGAGTTTCTATACCGGCCGCTATGCGTTCAGCCACGGCGCCTATTACAACAACTATCCGCTGCGCATCGACGAATGCACTATCGGTGACTACCTGCGACCGCTTGGATACTGCGTCGCGCTCGCCGGCAAGACCCATGTGAAGCACGATCGCGCAACCTTCGAGCGCCTGGGCGTCGACGCCGACGAAGGCGCCGGTCTCCTGGCGCGCCAAGGTGGTTTCGAACCATGGGAGCGCGACGACGGCCTTCAGCCGGCCCCGGCCTTCGACCCTGACGCGACCTATAACCGCTATCTCTGGGACCTCGGCTACAACGCGGAAAACCCCTGGCAGGATATCGCCAATTCCGCCGAGGGACCTGACGGCGAGGTGTTGTCGGGCTGGCTCATGCGCAACGCCCGCTTGCCCGCGCGCGTCAAGGCGGAGCACTCCGAAACCGCGTTCATGACGGATCGCGCCATGGCGTTCATCGAAGACGTCGGCGACGACCCCTGGTGCCTGCACCTCTCCTACATCAAACCACACTGGCCCTACATCGCGCCGGACCCCTGGCATGCGATGTACGACGCAAACGATGTGTCACCGGCCAACCGTGACGATGCCGAACGGGTCGAGCCCAATCCCGTCTACGCCGCCTTCATGAACCATCCGGAAAGCCAGTGCTTTGCGCGCGAGGACGTCCGCCGCACCGTGATCCCGACCTATATGGGCCTGATCACCGAGATCGACCACCATGTCGGCAGACTGGTGGACTTTCTGCGAACAAAGGGGCTCGCCGAGGACACGATCGTGGTCGTGACATCCGATCATGGCGACTATTTGGGCGACCACTGGCTGGGTGAGAAGGATCTGTTCCATGAGGAGTCGGTCCGCATACCCTTGATCGTCGCCGATCCCCGAAGCACCGCAGACGCGACGCGCGGCACCATCGACGACACCTTGGTCGAAGCGATCGATCTGGCGGCGAGCTTTCTGGACATCGCCGGCGGCGAACCGGCTCCTCATCGCCTGGAGGGTCGGTCCCTGATGCCGTTGCTTGGCGGCGAGCGGTCTGGCGACTGGCGTGACGCCGTCTTCTGCGACAGCTGCTTTGCGATGCGCGAGGCGCGACTTGACCTGGGCCTCGAGCCACAGGACGCGCGCGGCTACATGGTTCGCACGCGCGACTGGAAGTATGTGCTGTTCGAAAAGAACCCACCGATGCTGTTCGACCTGACGACCGACCCGCACGAGCTGAATGACCTTGGCCGCGATCCCGGCCATGACCGCGTGCGCGCAGACATGCATGAGCGTCTGTTCGACTGGACACGGCACCGCCGGCTGCGCACGACGATCCCCGATGACGTGATTGCCGCCAACACCGGTAGGGCGCACGAAAGAGGTTACTTGTTCGGCGTTTGGTAGTGGTCCTGTTCAGGGCCGTCGTGATTTTGAAGCATCAATGCGAATCACAAACCAAAGAGCTTTAAAAAAGGGAGACTGAGATGTTGAAAAGAGCTTTTGCCGCTGGCCTGCTGGCCACCGCTGCAGCGTTAGCCCCGGGCATGGGGGTGGCTGAATATCCGGAAAAACCCGTTGAGTTCGTCGTGCCGTGGCCCCCGGGCGACCTGGAGGACGTCTTGACGCGCATGATCGCCGAGGACTTTCAGGCCGCCTATGGCGTGCCGGCCGCGGTCGTGAACAAACCCGGCGGCGGTGGCGGTCCTTTCCCGGGTGCGGTCGAGGTGGCAAACGCACCGGCCGACGGCTACACCGTCGGTTCCTTCATCATCGCGATTCCGGTAATCGGACCCGATATCGGCATCCCCGAACTCAATCCCAATCCGTTCGAACCCTTGGGCAGTTTCCTGACCTATCCGTTCGTCATCGTCGCCGGTGCCGACGCACCCTATGACGATATCGATGGCCTGGCGGCCTATGCCCAGGATAACGACGTCGCGCTGGGGCACTTTGGCGCGCCTTTGATCCCGACACAGGTGACATTCGCGCTTGCCGATTCCAAGGGTTTCGAATTCGGCTCCGATGCCGCATTCGACATGCTGGACTGCAACTCGCTGGCGTCCGGCGATGTCGATGTCATGAACACGACCTTGCAACTCGTTCTGCCGTGCATGGACCAGATCAAGGTGCTGGCCTCAATCGGCGGTGAGCGCATCAGCCTGACACCCGATACGCCGACGGTCGCCGAGCTCGAGCCCGGTCTCGACATTGCGCTGTGGAACGGCCTCTTCGTGCACAAGGACGTGCCGGCCGACGTGCGTGAGAAGATCATCGCCGTCGCAAAGGAAACGGTGCTGTCCGAGCGGGCCCAGACACTGGCCGCTGAGACCGGCGCGCTGATCTACTGGATGGATGCGGACGAAACCTCGGCGCAGATCGAGCAAGACATCCAGACGATGGGCACCATCGAAGGCATGCTGGGCGACTAAGCAAACAGCCAACGGAGCCGGCCTCGCGTTGAGGCCGGCTGCCTTTCGATCAGGCCGATCACCGCAAAGAGTGTGCGCCTGCGATAGGGAGAACACGTGGTTTAGGGGGTGACCCGTGGCGCGTTTCCAAACACTACAGGATCTCTTCAAGCGTTATCGGCGCCCGGGCGACCTGGTCTTCGCCGTTGTGTTCCTTGTCTTCTCGGTGTTCCTGCTGGCGAACCTTGGTGAGGAGACGGAGTGGACCAAGCGCACCAAGCTCTTCGCACAGCCCGGGTTCTGGCCAGCCATCTCGCTGGTGGCAATGACTCTTTTCGCGCTGCTGCATTTGATCAGTTCGGCCGTCTCGCCGCGCCTACCCGGCCGCTGGACGGAAGTCGCGTTCTGGATACGCTCGATCGAATACGCTTTGTGGTTCATGGCCTACGTGATGCTCGTGCCGCGCGCGGGTTATCTTCCGACCACCGTCGTCTTCACCGGCTTGCTCGCGTTCCGATTGGGCTATCGCGGCTGGCGGCCGATTGGCGGGGCGATGCTGAGCGGCGTCGCCATCGTCGTCGTGTTCAAGAGTTTCCTTCAGGTCAAGGTACCCGGCGGGGAACTCTACGAGGCCCTGCCGGACGGTCTGCGCTCATTCATGCTGACGTACTTCTAAGGCGGCCGGCATGGACGCTTTGCTTTCAGGAGTTGAACTGCTTGCCCGATGGGATGTGCTCGCCGCCCTCCTTATCGGCTCCATCGGTGGTGTCATCATCGGTGCGATCCCGGGCGTCGGTGCCGCTGTCGCGATCGCCATTCTGCTGCCCGCGACGTTCTCGCTCGATCCCCTCGTCGGCCTCACGATCCTGTTGGGCATCTACGGCTCGTCCATGTATGGCGGGGCGCTGCCGGCGATTTTGATCAACACGCCGGGCACCGCGGTCAACGCGCTGACAACCTATGACGGCTATCCAATGACGAAGAGCGGCCAGGCGCGACGTGCCCTGGCGCTGGCCTATTCCGCCTCGTTCTTCGGCGGCGTCTTCGCGATCATCTGTCTGATCGTGTTATCGCCGGTGCTGGCCCTGATCGCCCCGCATTTCGGCAGCCGCGAGATCTTTCTGGCCGCCTTGCTCGGCATCATCCTGGTCGTACTGGCCCATCGTGGACAGATCTTCGCCGCCGGCATGCTGGCTGCCTTTGGCATTTTCCTGAACACGGTCGGCCTGGAGCCGGTCAAGTATACCCACCGCTACACCTTCGACCAGACGTGGCTGGCTTCTGGGATCGATCTGATCGTCGTGGTCCTGGGACTCTTCGCCGTCTCGCAGGCGTTCCTGCTGCTGGTCCAGAAAGACGACCACCCGGACACCCAACCGGTCCAAGGGGCGATCTTCTCTGGCTTGAAGGAACTGCTCGGCCACAAGCGTGTCGCGTCGGTCGCCTCAAGTTTCGGCGTTCTGATGGGCATGATCCCCGGCGTCGGTGAGTTCACCGCCCAGTTCATGTCGTATACCTACGCGCAGAAGACGTCGAAGGACCCCGACAAATTCGGCAAGGGATCGCCCGAGGGACTAATCGCCGCCGAGGCCGCGAACAATGCGGTGCCGGGCGCTGCCATGATCCCGCTGTTGGCGCTTGGCATACCTGGCGAAGCGCTGACCGCCATGATGTTGTCGGTGTTCTATGTGCACAACGTCATTCCCGGCCCGCAACTGTTCCAGAACCAGATCGACTTCGTCTTCGCACTCTACATTGCGATGCTGGCGCTCAACGTCATCGTCCTGGTGTTCCTGCTGTTCTCGACCAACCAGCTGATCAAGATCATCCGCGTACCCACGCGTTTCCTGGGCGTGATCATTCTGACATTGAGTTTTGTCGGCGTTTACAGCCTTCGCAACTCCATCACCGACTGCGCGATCGCCGCCGGCCTGGGCGTCTTTGGACTGATCCTCAAGCGGCTCAATCTGCCGGTGGTGCCGATCATCCTGGGCATGGTGCTGGGCGGCATCATGGAGGTGAAACTCCGAAGCGCCATGGCGAGAGTGAACGACCCGATCGATTTCGTTGACCGGCCAATCGCCGCCATCTTGTTCGCCCTGATCCTGCTGGTGATCGCGCTGCACATCCGCACCCTGGTCGTCGAGAGGCGCAACAGGCTGAGAGACGTCGACAGCGACCTGCACGACACTCAGCAGCGCTAGATCGGTATCAGGTTAAGGCTTTACCGCATCGGGGTCCGCCGCCGCGAAGGCAGGATGCGCCCGGCAGGCTTGCGTGACCGCGCGGATCCGCGGCAATGGTTCGAAATCGATGTCCCATCGCTCGGCATTGTAGACCTGGGGCACCAGGCAGATATCGGCGAGCGAGACTGTGGCGCCGGCACAATAAGGCGCCTGCTCGAAGCCGGCCAAGAGCTGCTCGAACGCGGCCAAGCCAGGCCCGATGAAGTGTCGTGACCACGCCTTGCGCGTACCCTTGGTGCCTCCCGTCAGTTCAGACACATGGGCGGCGACAGAAACGTTGCAGACCGGATGAACGTCGACGGCGACGCTATAGGCTAGCGCGCGGACGCCTGCGCGTTCGGCCGGATCGTCGGGCAGCCAGCCCAGACCGCGTGCCTCATTCAGGTATTCGATGATCGCCAGCGATTGGGTAAACCTGTTGCCGTCGAGCTCCAGCACCGGCACCAATCCCTGAGGGTTGCGCGCCATGTGCTCGGGCGCACGATTGTCTTTCGCCACGAGATCGACCGAGACGGTCTTGTAGGCGATGCCCGCCAGGTTGAGTGCGATGCGCACCCGGTAGCTCGCCGAACTGCGCCAGAAGTCATAGAGCGTGGGCTCAGCCATCGCTGTAGGATCGCGCGGTTTCGAACAGCGCGGTCAGCCGCTCGCCATCGCCGATCTCGTTGGCCATGAGCAGCACGAGCCGTGCGTTCAAAGCATGGCTTTCGGCCTCGCTCAGTCCTTCGTGAATGCTCATCAGCGCGGCATAAACGTTGTCGCCTTCGCTACCGAGCCTGTCGTCGCCAAATGTCTGCGTGGTCATTCCGCGACCTCCTGCATCAGGGTTTCACCGGATGCCCGTGCCAAAGCCATCGACACCTGTGCCGTGTCCGGTGCTTCAAAGACGGCGGCCACGTGGCCATCCGGACGGAAGAGGTAGGCGCGTCCGTCACCGTAGTGGTCGGCGCAGAAGCCACCTTTGTCACCAAAGACCGGGTAGTCGACGCCGTCCTTGCCAACGCCCATGCGTCGCACGCCGTCCACCACCGGCAGCGTCACGTCGCCAAAACCGACCAGCGTGAAAGCGCCCTGGGCCTCGCTGATGAGCCACGTGTCGCCACGAGATCCGGACAGCGGCGCATCGCGCATGGCGCTGCCGGGAGGCACCGGCGCATCGCCGTCAGTCTGAAGCTCGTAACCGGCAAGCGAACACGGCACCGAGAGGCGCCCGGAGTTGATCAGTTTGCGGGCGAACGGCATGTCGCGGGCCAACCGCAGGACCTCACCGCGAAACAGAGCCTCGATTGGCGACTTCGGCGTCATGAAGTGGGTCGCGCGCGAGGAGTTCAGCAGGTTCTCGGTGGCACCGTGGCGGCGCTCGGAATCATAAGTCTCCAATAGCGCCTCCGGCGCCCTGCCCTCAAGCACGGCAACCAGCTTCCAGGCGAGGTTGTCGACATCCTGAATGCCCCCATTGCCGCCGCGCGCGCCGAAGGGCGAGACCACATGGGCGCTGTCGCCGACAAAGATCACGCGGTTATGCACGAAGCGCTCCATCATGGCGCATCGGAACTGATAGATGCTCATCCAGTCGAGCGTAAACGGCGTGTCACCGACCACGGCCTTGATACGCGGCAGCACGTGTTCTTCGCGCGCTTCGGCCTCCAGGTCGGTATCCGGGCGAAGCTGCAGATCGATGCGATAGATATTGTCCGGCTGTTTGTGCAGCAGCGCGGACTGGCCGGAATGGAACGGCGGATCGAACCAGAACCAGCGCTCCGGCTCCTGGGTCTCGAACGGGCTTTGCTCCATCTCGACATCGACGATCAAGAAATGCTCTTCGAAGGTCTGCCCTTCAAACGCCAGCCCCATCCGCTGACGGGTCGGAGATTTCGCACCGTCACAGGCGATGTAATAACTCGCCTCCAGCTGATAGGACCCGTCAGGCGTTTCCACGGTGAGCACGACATGGTCGCCGCGATCCTCGTGAGCGGTGACGTTGTTCTTGAACCTCAATTCGATGAGATCGGGGAACTCGCGCGCGCGCTCAACCAGGTACTGTTCAACATGGTACTGCTGCAGGTTGATGAAGGCGGGGTACTTGTGTCCCTCCTCCGGCAGCAGGTCGAAGGTGTAGACCTCGTCATCGCCATGGAACAGTCGGCCGACCTTCCACGTCACCCCCTTATCCAGCATACGCTCGCCGACACCAAGCCGGTCGAAGATCTCGAGCGTGCGCTTGGCCCAGCAGATGGCGCGTGAGCCAATTGAGACAACGTTGTTGTCGTCGAGAACCACGCTCGCCACGCCCTGTTGCGCCAAGTCGATGGCCATGGCGAGCCCGATCGGGCCTGCCCCGACAATCGCCACTGGATGGCGCGGTTCCGGCGTGATCAGACCCGGCGGCGCAACATAGTCAAAGGGTACGTATTCATAACGAGTCATGGTGTCGTGCCCCTTGCACCATCAGCCCTGCAGTTGCGCCCACATCTCCAGATCGCGCTCCGCGGTCCAGATGCGCGGCGTGTCGATACCGTTGGCCTCGTCATAGGCCCGTGACACGTTGAACGGCAGGCAATGCTCGTAGATGGCGTAGTCGGCGAACTTGGGGTCACAGACCGCGCGCACGGCATCCCAGGCTTCCTTTAGCGAACCGCCGCGCGCGGCAACCTGCACCGCGGGGCGGTAGGTGCTCTCGACAAAATCGCGGGTGTTGTCGAGCGCCGCATTGACCATCTCGGACCCGACCAAGGCGTCGCCACGCCCCGGCGAGATGGCCGAGAGGTCGAAAGCCTTGATCCTGTCGAGCGTCGTGCCCCAGTCGCTGAAGTGGCCGTCGCCGCAGTAGCAGGCCGAGTGGTATTCCACGATATCGCCGGTGAACATAACGTTCTCGTCGGGTACATGGACAACGATGTCACCGGCCGTATGGGCGCGGCCCAGATGCATGAGCTCGATCCGGCGCTTGCCCAGAAAGACAGTCATACGGTCATTGAATGTGGTGGTGGGCCAGGTGAGACCTGGAATGCTCTCATGGCCCTGGAACAGGCGCGGAAAGCGCTGAAATTCGCTGTCCCAGTCTTCCTGACCACGTTCGGCGACCATGGCGCGCGTCTTTTCGCCCATGATGATCTGATCGGCGTTGTAGGCCGAGGCGCCGAGCACGCGCACGGCGTGATAGTGCGTCATGACCAGATGGCTGATCGGCTTGTCGGTCACGCTGCGGACCTTCTCGATCACCAGATTGGCGAGACGCGGCGTCGCCTGGGCCTCGATGACCATGACGCTGTCATCGCCGATAATGACGCCGGAGTTGGGATCCCCCTCGGCGGTGAATGCCCAAAGCCCCGCGCCGACCTCGGTGAAGCTGATTGTCTTTTCTTCCAGGTCGCCTTGCGAGGCGAATGCAACGGACATGATCCCTGTCTCCCTATGTCTTGATGTCGGGGGCCGGCAGGATGGTGCCGGTGCACGTCCCGAAACCCACGCGATACCCGTCACCCCGGGCATAGCCGCTCAGCGTCAGGGTATCACCGTCTTCAACAAAGCTGCGTATCTCGCCGGTGTCGAGCGTCAGCGGGTCCTTGCCACCCCACGACAGTTCCAGCAGCGAACCGAAGCTGGACTTGTCGGCGCC
This sequence comes from Pseudomonadota bacterium, assembly GCA_039028155.1. Classification (NCBI taxonomy): domain Bacteria; kingdom Pseudomonadati; phylum Pseudomonadota; species Pseudomonadota bacterium. The sequence continues at coordinate 28,215 of JBCCIS010000005.1, read as the reverse complement.
GGAAATCGTGCCCGAGCCCAATAGGTCGCCGGTGTTCATGGCGCAGCCGGAGCTGGCGTGATGGGCAAGCTGCTGGGCTGAGGAGTAGTACATCTCGCGATAGTTCGTGTTGCAGATGGTGGTAGGTCGTTCGGCGTCCTTTGGCTGCATGGTCACGTGAAGCTTGATGTCATAGAGCATCGGCCCCTCCTCCTGGAGGTACGGCAACAGCGGCTTCTCGCGTTCGGGGGTCGCAACGCGGAACGGCTCCAGCGCCGCCTTGGTCACCACCCACGGGCTGATCGAGGTTGCGAACGCCTTGGCCTGAAACGGGCCGAGCGGTTGGTACTCCCAGGCCTGGATGTCACGCGCCGACCAGTCGTTGAGCAGCACGTAACCAAAGATCATCGCATCGGCCCGCTCGACCGTGACCGGTTCGCCCATGGTCGAGGGCAGCCCGACAACGGCGCCCATTTCCAGTTCGATATCCAGGCGTTTGCATGGCCCGAACGACGGCGCGTCCGCGTCCGGCGCTTTGAGTTGACCCAGAGGCCGCACCACGTCGGTGCCGCTTACGACGACCGTCGACGCCCGGCCGTTATAGCCGATCGGAATGTGCAGCCAGTTTGGCGGCAGGGCGTTTTCCGGGCCGCGGAACATTGTGCCGACGTTGGAAGCATGGTGTTGGCCGGCATAGAAGTCCGTGTACTCGGCAACCCGGAAAGGCAGGTGCAGGTCTACCTCCGCCATCGGATGCAATGCCGTCGTCACAGCCTCTTGAACCTCGGACCCTTCCGACAACAGGGCGATCAGGGTCTCGCGGACGGAAACCCAGGCCTCATTGCCCTTGGCCATGAAGGTGTTGAGCGCCGGTTCGCCAAATCCCATCGCCGGCAACAAACCGGCGATTTCAAGCGCTGCGAGGTCGAGCACCTGATCGCCGATCGCCGTGCAGCAGCGCGCCGGGTGGCCGTTGGAGAATACGCCGAACGGCAGATTGTTCAGGGGAAAGAGACCTTCCGGGTCATTGGCCGACGACACCCAGCTTCTTCGAAGGCTCATGGACGCTGCCTCATGTCCAATCGCCCTCCGGCGTGCCGTCGAAGCGCTTCTTCAAGCCATCCCAGCAGTCCTGATAACGCGCCTGAAGCGGTGCTTCGCGTGCGGCGAAGGCAGTCAATTGCTGGGGAAAGCGGGTCTCGAACATGAAGGACATGGTGTTATCGAGTTTTTCAGGCTTCAGATCCACCGTCGATGCGCCGAGGAAGGCGTCGGCATCGGGGCCATGCGGCAGCATCATGTTGTGGAGCGACACGCCACCGGGAACAAACCCTTCGGGCTTGGCGTCGTAGACGCCACAAATGTTGCCCATGAATTCCGACATGATGTTCTTGTGATACCACGGCGGACGGAACGTGTTCTCGGCGACCATCCAGCGCTCGCGGAACAGGACGAAGTCGATGTTGGCGGTGCCCTCGATACCGGACGGCGCCGTCAGCACCGTGAAGATCGACGGGTCCGGGTGATCGTGGAGGATTGAGCCAACCGGGCTGAAGGTGCTGAGGTCATACTTGCAGGGCGCGTAGTTGCCGTGCCAGGCGACGACGTCGAGCGGTGCGTGATCGATAGAGGTCTGGTGGAACGCGCCACACCACTTGACGATCACGCGTGACTTGACATCACGGTCCTCGAAGGCGGCAACAGGCGTCTTGAAGTCACGGGGATTGGCCAGACCGTTGGCACCGATGGGTCCACGCGATGGCAGGTCGAAAGCCTGACCGTAGTTCTCGCAGACGAAACCGCGTGCCGGACCGTCGACCAACTCGACGCGAAACAGCACGCCGCGCGGCAGGATGGCGATCTCCCGTGGTGCCAGATCGAAGATGCCCAGTTCTGTTGCGAAACGCAGACGGCCTTCCTGTGGAACGACCAAAAGCTCGCTGTCGGCCGAATAGAAGTACTCGTCCTCCATCGACGCGGTAACGAGATAGACGTGGGCGGCCATGCCGACCTGGGTGTTGACGTCACCGGCCGTCGTCATTGTGCGCATGCCGCTGACAAAGGTCAGGGCCTCACGCGTATGCGGCAGAGGATCCCAACGGTACTGGCCAAGGCTGATGACGTCGGGATCGACGGAGGGCGCCGACGCCCAGTATGGCAGGTCTATCTTGTCAAACCGGCCGGTATGTCTCACCGACGGCCGGATTCGGTAGCACCACGCACGCTTGTTGTGACCGTGAGGCGCGGTGAAGGCCGTGCCCGACAGTTGCTCGGCGTAGAGACCGTAAGGGCATTTCTGCGGACTGTTCATGCCTTGCGGCAAAGCGCCAGGCAGCACCTCGGTCTCGAACTCGTTGCCGAAACCCGCCATGTAACCGTCCGGCGCGCAGCCAGGACCGGATGCCTGGCGCATCACCTGGGAAGAACTTTGCTCGTTCATCACATGCCCTCGCTCATTTAGTAACTACTGTAACAGTTGCATTTGCAACTAACAAGATTTATGATTCCTGGATGAGCAAGAAGACCGATTTCGACCTCATCGAGTTCCTGCCCTATCTGCTCAACCAGGCTGCGGAGGCGTGCAGTCTGGAGTTCCGCGATACCTATCGGGAACGCTACGGCATGAGCCGGTCGGAATGGCGGGTGCTGTTTCATCTCGGCCGCTACGGCACGATGACCGCCAACGAGATCTGTGCGCGCGCCAAGATGCACAAGACCGAGATCAGCCGTGCGGTCCAAAAGCTCGCGCAACGTCGGTTTCTCGCGCGTAAGACAGACCCTGACGACAGACGCCGCGAAAACCTGGAGCTAACCGCCGCGGGCACCCGCGCGTTCCTGGACCTGAAGTCGGAAGCGGCCGATTACAACCATAGACTGACGCAAGACCTGTCAGCTCAGGAAGCCGAGGTTTTGGTCGGCGTACTTCAACGCTTGTCGAAACTTCAGTGCGTGTGAAAGCCAGCCACCCGCAACCTTGACCTCGCGAAGATAGGCGGTGACCGGACCGATCCTTACTGGCCCGAACAGGATGTCATATCGGGCATCGCCGGTTCGATGACATGCCGCTCGCGCTGGAATGGCACGGTCACGGGATCAATCTCCGCGCCGAGCTCGCGGGCATAACGATGGCCCTCGTAGTTTGCCGTCGCGATGATGCCGGGCGCCTGGCAATCGCCAACCCGGCGCAGCGTACGAATGCCGGCATCGGGCGTGCTGCCTAGAACCTCGAGGACCTCGTGATAGAGACCGTCTTCGGGCACGCGCGATGTCACCATGACCACGCCGTCGGCCGGTCGCTCGGCCTCGCGCCGCCGCAACGAGTCGACAAGCAGGACCTTCCCGGTGTCGATCGCCAGAACGGTCGCGTTGGGCAACAGGTCAACGCCGGCGTCGATGAGCCTATCTTGGTTGGCACCCTGTTCCAGTGTGTGTTTCATCCATGCGGCGATGGTTGCCTGGGGCGTTGCGAGGGTCACCTCATAGCCTTCCGTGCTCAGCAGCTCGGCGATGATGCTGGCCATGTAATAGTGGTCGTCGTCGAACACCAGGACCTTCGATCCGGACGGGCGCCGGCCGGCCATGATATCGTCGGGTGTCAGGACGTGCGCGCCGTCGGTGCCGGGAACCGGTGACGTCAGGTGGCGGCCGTAGCCATCGCGCCGCCAGGTGGCGCCCGTCGCAATCGCCACATGGTCGGCCCCTAGTTCCAGAACCTGATCTGCCGAGAGCCGGCTTTCCCGGTAAACCTCGACATTGGCCATGCGCTGGATCTGTCCGACGCGGTAGTCGCGCACGCGCGCCCATGCCGCCAAGCCCGGCAGCTTGCTCTCGCGCGTGACACGGCCGCCCAGTTCCTCTTCGGCCTCGGCCAGCGTTACGTGGAAACCGCGCAGGCCGGCCGCACGCGCCGCCTCAAGACCCGCAGGCCCGGCGCCGACGATCAGGACGTGATCTTCCGTCTCCGCGGGCGGCAGGTACTCGGGATGCCAACCCTTGCGCCATTCCTCGCTGAAGGTCGGGTTCTGGGTGCAGCGCGCCGGCGCGGTCATCTGGGTCCAGCCGACGCAGACATTGCAGCCGATGCACTCGCGGATGTCGTCGAGCCGGCCTTCCTCGACCTTCCGGGGCAGAAACGGATCGGCGATCGACGGTCGGGCCGCCCCGATCAGGTCGACGATGCCGCGGCGGATTGCCGAGACCATGGCATCAGGCGAGGTGTATCGCCCGACCGTGGAGACCGGCTTGCTCGTCACCTGCTTGACGAAGGCGACATACTCTTCCTGGTACCCTTCCGGCGCGAACCGTGACGTCTTCGAATCATTGTCCCAGTCGCTGACATTGACGTCCCACAGATCGGGCATCTCGGCCAGCATTTCGACCGCCTCGCGGCCCTCGGCGTGCCACTCCAGCCCGTCCGGCCCCATCATCTCGTCAACGGCGAAGCGCACCACGACCGCCGTGTCGCCGCCGACCGCTTCCTTGGTTTCCTCAAGCAGTTCGCGGTAAAGGCGAAGGCGGTTTTCCAGACTGCCACCGTATTCGTCGGTTCGCTGGTTGTGGCGCTTGGCGAGGAAGTGGCTGGGTACCGTGCCGTCGTGACCGGCATAGACGATGACAATGTCGAAGCCGATGTCGCGCGCCCTGATCGCGGCTTCCTTGTGCGCGCGGCGGTAGTCGCGGATGTCGGCCTTGTCCATGGCACGCGCCTGAATGGGGGCCAGGCTCCAATTCGCGGGGCGGTGCATCGGGCCGATCGGGATCTCGCGGCTGTAGAGGTTCGGGGTGTCGTGGCCGTTATGGACAAGCTCGATACCGGCGAGGCTGCCGTACCGATGCACCTCCTCGACCATGCGGCCGAGATAGACCTCGTCGCCGGTGTCCCACATGTTGGTCTCGGCATAGGGCGAGGCATCGCCGCTTGCCAGGAAGTCGCACTGCTCGGTACAGACGATGCCCCAGCCGCCTTCCGCCTTCGTGCCACGCATGCCAATCATGGCGTTGGGATAAACCCGGCCCATGCCGTTGCAATGGGGGACCTGATAGAACCTGTTGGGCGCGGTGACGGGACCGATCTGCAGCGGTTCAAATAGAATGTCGTAACGGGGATCGCGGCTCACGAGTGTTTCTTTCTGTTGTTGGCGTGTTCAAGAGTTGGCCGTCACGAACGCACCGAACGGCGCGGTCACCGGCATCCGACGATCTAGCCTGGACGCTGACCGCGCAGGTGGTGAGGGCAATGCTCGCCCGACTCAAGGACCTGAAGCATCGCTTCCCAGATCTCTCCCATATGAGAGACGATCTCTTCGCCGTGTTTACGCGCCAGGTCGGCACGTTTACCGCCGGTCAGGAAGTCGAACTCGCGTCTTGCCTCTTCCGCATACCAGCCGTTGCGATTGACCAGACTGATGTTGGCGAAACCCGCATCCTTAAGTGCCGCCTCGTAGCGGGCCGGTGACGCCATCGCGAAATCGAGCCCTTCGAGTTCGACGTAGCGCGCCATCTCAGGACTGGGCGTGCCGTCGTGGGCGATGAGCCAATCGGAGGCGGCGAACCAGCCGCCGGGCTTCAGGACCCGGAACACCTCCGCAAAGAGCAAGGTCTTGTCGGCGATGTGGATCATCGCATCCTTGGAGAAGACAACATCGAACTGCTGATCGGCAAAATCGAGCGGACCCGGTTCGACCTGCCGGATCGTGATGCGATCGGCGGCACCTGCGCCATCCGCACGCTTGCGCGCGGCCTCGCAGACTGGTGCTTCGACGTCGATGCCTGTGACATCAGCCGCACCGTGGTCCAGCGCGAGCGCGAGTGTGATAGCGCCAGACCCGCAGCCTATATCGAGCACGCGGGCTCCATCCATGTGCAGACCCTCGACAATGCGGCCGACCTCCTCCGGACCACCGGGCGATAGATAGCCATCACCCCATACTTCCCAAAGAAAAGCGGTGTAGCCATCGTCATAGAGATCTTCGTCTGTTTTATTTTCCATCGATCCAATGCCCATGATCATCGCGTCCAGTGGTTCGCGGTCGCCTTGAACGACAACCGCGAAGCCACCGGCGCGTGCCTTGTGGTTCCTGGCTCGGTTGAGACCGAACCTTAGAACCCTGCCTTCAACTCCTCCCAGCGGAGTGCGAGCACTTCAGGCTCGTTCATGGTCTGCTGGAACTGGGCGTTGGCCAGGAACTCCTCGACGTGACTGGTCTGACCGATCGACTGGAGGAACTCCTCAGAGAGCCCGTCATAGGACCTGATGTTGGAGTGACCGTAGTACCAGTTGGTGATCTCGTAATGACCAGCCTCTGGCGAAATGAATGAGTCGATGATCTCATGCGCCATCTCGTAAAAGCCGTCCTCCATCGCGGCGGGATGGATCGAGAGGCCACAGTGCCACGTGATCGCACCTTCCTTGGGCCGGGTCCACGTGATCTCCATATCGGTGCCTTCTGATTCGGCATGCTCCGCAAGTCCCGCAACGATACCGTTGTCGGACGCGGTAATGACGAGCTCGCCCGAGGCCATCGCTTGCACAGTCTCCGTGAACGAGGCCTGGAGCAAGCGGTTGAGCGGGATCTGTTCGCGCAGGAGATTCTCACATTGGATGCGTTCGTCCTCGTTCATGGTCCAAGGGACGATCCCCAGGACAAGGGCCGCGATCGCGAAGGCTTCGTAGGAGACGTTGGAGATCGCAAGGCGGCCCGAGTACTTTTCGTCCCACAACGCTTTCCAAGTCTGGTTCTCAGGATCGGCGTACTCCGGCGCGAGGTCGGTGCGGATGGCCATCGAGGTCTGGCCCCAGTCTTCGGGCACATAGACCCGCGCGCCGTCCACCGTCGAACCTGGCACATCTTTGAAAACCTGCATGACGTTCGGCCAATTGGAGAGCCGGTCGGTCTCGATCGGCGCCAGAAAGCCCGCGTCGTACCAGCGTGTGAGCGAGGGGCCGCAGGGGAAGGTCACGTGCGGATTGAATCCACTTCTCATCTTGGCGAAGGCGTTATCTTCGTCGTCGAAGAAGGCGTAGTTCGGTTCACGGCCGTACTTCTCGGTGTAATGGACCATGAACTCCGGCTCGTCATAGCCGCCCCAAGTAAAGAATACCGGGTGGTCCTCGTCGGCATCCTGGGCGAGCGCGCCCCCTGCCGTGGTGTGCATGGTCAACGAGGCAACACCGAACGAGGCCATGACGCGTTTGGCGTCGCGCCTGGTCAGTTTGCCCGCGCACAACAGGTCATGAAAACGGGCCGTCTCCATCAATGGTTTACGTGACATATCAACCTCCTCGGTTTGTTGTTGGCCTTGATTGGCACTTCGGATTTTACGTCGCGGAACTATCTATCGCTGGTCGGATCAGCCCCCGCCTTGCGCCTTTGCATTCTCCTCTGTCGCACCCTGACCGCGCGGGCTTCGCCACGTCTCTCGCGGCGGTGTATCGACCCAGGCCTCGCATTCGCCGCGGAACCCGCCGCACAGATCCTCGGTCGCGCCATGGGGCATGTAGCCGAGCAGCGCCCGCACGCGCGGACCATAGCGGGCCGCGATCTCCGGCGGCGTCGACAGGTACTGATTGACCTCCGGGCGCAGCCAACCCAGGCAATAGGTGTTGACGATCCCCAGGCGCGGCGCGTTGCTGCGGTTCTCACCGCCGCCATGCCATGTCGATCCCAGATAGAACACCGCCGAGCCCTTCGGCATCACGGTGGCCTCCCAGCCGGACACATCGGGAAGATGCCAAGACCGCAAGTAGCGGTGACTGTCCGTGACCACGCGGGTGCCGCCGTTCTCCTCGGTGAAGTCGGAGAGCGCCCACATGACCCCGACCGTCAACTCCATGCCGGCAATGTCGATCGGGTAGACGGTGTCGTCGCGGTGGAGCGCTTGGTGTTTCTCGCCCGGCAAGATCTCGATCGGCGACAGACTGCTGATCCGGTAGGTCGAGGCGAAGGGCAGAAGGATGTCGTCGAGCACCTCGATCACCAGGTCATGGTCGACCAGCTTGGCGGCGCTCGGCGCCGTCGCCAGCACGCCACCGATACGGCGGGTGAGATCGCCGTTAAAGATGCCTGCCGAGTTGAATCCCTCGGCGTCGAGCTTCGGACGTAGTTCGGCAGTAACCGCGTCGGCCAGCTCCGGATCAATGAGATTGTTGACCGCAACCGCCCCTTCGCGATGCAAGACACCAGAAACCGTTTCGGCGCCAGCAGTTCGATCAAGATAGGTCAACGGCATGTAACGGTTCTCCTTCTATAATGCTCTGAGACGTTGGGTTGTAGTTCGTAAAGTGCTTCACAATCAGACGCCGGTTTGTGCTTCGACGTCCGCCGATGTGGAGCTACGACCCTGATCGCCTTGCCAAGCGCAATCCGGCCGCAATCCTCGCGTCCCGGCCAGCGGTCGAGAGCAATGTTCGGACGGACGTGTCTGCGGTGACAAATGACTAATCGAGACTTCAGTTAACCCAGGATTAATCGTATGCTGCCTGCCGAAGCGGAAAAATCGGCCTTGGAGCACAAGGTGACGGGCCCGCACTCCGCGTGAACGGTGTCCATCGTGATGACGAGCAAGACACTCAATCTTCATGCCCTCCGCGCCTTCGAGGCTGCTGCGCGACACGAGAGCTTCAAGGACGCGGCCGCCGAACTTGCGGTGACGCCGGTCGCCATCACACGCCACATCAAGCGCCTGGAAAGCGAGCTTGGCGTGGAGCTCTTCGAGCGCTTGCATCGTAAAGTCAGACTCACCAGCGCCGGTCGCGAGTTGCACGACGACGTCGCGACCGCTTTCACCGCCATGGATCGGGGCGTCGAGCGCGCGCGGCGGCGTTCGGGGCGGCACACGCTCCACATCGGCAGCGAAACTGCCTTCGCGAAACGATGGCTTGCACCACGCCTGGAGGAGTTCCACCGCCTGCATCCGGATATCCAGATTGATCTCAGACTGCAGGACGACAGCGAAGAACTCGATGGTCTGATCTTTTATGGTTTTAGACAGCGGTTCGGTCGCGACCGCCATCTTCTGTTCGCAGAGACCGTTTTCCCCATGTGCGTGCCCATGCTGCTTCAAGGTCCCGAGCCGCTCGCGCGGCCGAGCGATCTGGCGCGCCATTGCCTGCTGCACGACGACAGCGACGACTGGTGGCAGCGTTGGTTCGACGCCGCCGGCGTTAGGGACGTCAGAGCTCGGAGTACGGAGATCTACTTTTCGCACGATCGCCTGTACGAAGCAGCTATCGCGGGCCGCGGCGTGTTGATGGGTGATGCCATGGTCTATGGTGACGATCTTGTTCACGGACGCTTCGTGCGCCTTTTTGCCCGGACCATCGAGGGTAATCAGTTTATCCTGGCGCTGCGCCCATCGCCTCAGCGACGCGCACTCGACGTCTTTGTCGATTGGATACTCGCGGCCTGCCACGCTCATAAGGAGCACATGAAGCAATTGATCGGTTAGTAGGCCACCGCCTACCACTGGCGAGCCTGCCAACGGGGTGTCGCTTCGGCAAACCGGGGACACCATCGATGACGACTTAGTTGACGCCCAGCGTCGCGGCAATCACCTGCGCCGTCTCGATGCCGGACACGAAAGCCCCATCGCAAGTGCCTTGCCCGCCATAGACCGTCGCCTCGCCGGCAAAGAACAGTCTCTCGTCGATGGCACGCTTCAGGTTGGTGCGCTGGTGGCCGTGACCGGGGCGCGCGCAGGCCCAAGAGCCCCGGGTCCAGGGCTCGCTTTCCCAGGCCGTCACGATGGAGCGGGTGACGTGTTTTCGGATGTCGTTGCCGAAAATGTCGGCGCACCTGTCGACCGCGAAATCGTGACCGGCCTGTTGACCCTGCTTCTCCAACCACACGCCGAAGCGGCCGCCGACAAAAACCGACGCGATGTTGTTACCCATGACGCAGGCGTGGACCTTCGCCATATCGCCATCGTCGTGCCAGCTCGTGTAATGGCCACGACCGTCCGGCCCGAAGACGTCCTTTTCAAAATGGACGCCCATTTTGTTTTCCGTCCCCATGGGCAGATTGTGAATGGCTTCTGACTTCCAGTCCGGCAGACCGGGCGCAAACGTGATCTCGCCCGACGCCAGGACCCCGGTCGATACGGTGCAGAGCGCGGCGCGTCCTCTAATGGTGCCCTTCGGCGTTTCGACCGTCACGCCTGGCCCGGACCAATCGATACGTTCGGCGCGCGTGTTGAGCGACACCGGTACATCGGCGCCCCATGCGGCAACCAGGTTGCCGTAGCCATTGAGAACGGGGTAGCCGAGCTCACCGACGGAGCTCGCCGAATCGGTGGTCGACACAAGATCGACATCCATGCCCCACGACGTCGCCAGAGCGCCCACATGTGGCGTCGCGTACTCGTGCTCGATATCGATGACATCGGAAATCGCCACATCCCGCTCATCATCGGCGGCGGCAGACACCGCTTCGTCACTGGTCTCGTAGTAGCGAACGCAGGCGGCGCGTTGCTGCTCGTTCAAAGGCTCGCCGTTTCTGTAGAAGCGGTGGTTATCAAGTTCGAACAGGGTGTTCTTGTCCTTACCCAGCTCAATGTCCAGGGCATCGGCAATGGGGACGAACGGGTTGACGGCGCCGCCGACCAGCCAGGCGCACCCCAGATCGAACCAGGCGCCAGGCGCAATCTCTTCGGAATAGGCGCGACCCCCAATGCGATGCGATCCCTCGATGACCGTGTACGTCAAACCTTGGCGCGTCAGTTCCTTGGCTGCCGCGAGACCTGCCGCGCCGGCGCCAACGATGATGACGTCGCAATCCGATGACACACCGTCCTCCTACCGAGCCAAGAAAAGACCGTGTTCCAGGGTCACATAATTAATTTGAGCGCTCAATCAAAAAAATAGGCATACGGTCAATGGGATTTCTGGTAGTATCCGTGGTGGCGATATCAGTCCCGCATGATCGTCACTCGCACCCGTTCAATCGGCATTGGAACCAAAGGCTGCCATGGCAAAAGCGCGTGTCGGCCGTCCGCGAGGCGAGAACACCGAAAACGCCAATCGACGGCGCAAGCAGTTGATGGATGCGGCCATCGAATCCATCGTCGAACACGGGCTTTCGGCCACGACACTGGCCACGGTTGCCAAGGCGTCGGGCCTGTCCCAAGGCACCGCGGTCTTCTATTTCAAGAGCAAGGACTCGCTGCTCGTCGAGACGTTCCGTCACCGACTGGAGGAGTACAGAACGTTCTGGATGGAGACGCTGGACGCCGCCGGTCCCGACCCGGTCGACCGGATCACGGCGCTGGTGTTCGCGGCATTGGCCCCACACCTGATGGAACGGCAGAACCTGGTGTTCTGGAACTCGCTCTGGAACGAAGCGTCCAGAAACAGCGACCTCGCCCAAATGTCGGCCCGCTTCGACACTGAGCGGCAGGCGGTTCAATTGTCGCTTTGCGAAGACGCCAAGGACCTGTTCGAGGGAACGATCTGGACGCCGAGAACCGTCGCGCACACCCTTGAGACGATGACCGACGGCATGTGGAGCCGGCTCTACTACTCTCCGGACTACATGACCCCGTTGGATGCCAGAATGGCGGTCGCAACCGTGTTGTCACTGATCTTTCCGTCAAGAGCGGGCGACATCATGAAACAGGCGTCGGACTTCCCGGCCAACTCATGCAGCCAAGCTTAGGCGAAACTGAAATCTGGACCCGGACGAAAAGGCCCTTGGTGGTTGCCCGCCAGCAGGATGTCGATGGCGTCACTTGATGTGATGCACACTGTCGAAGCCTTCGAAATGCGGCCCGTCCAGGTACATGTGGCGGTGCTCACCGGCCGAGCGGTGAGCGTCCCGGAAAGCCTGAGACTTGGTCCACGCTACGAAGTCGTCACGTGACGCCCACAGGGTGTGGGAAGCAAACAGCGTATAGGTGTCGTTGGACGGACCGCGCAGCAGGTTGAACTCGACAAACCCCGGCACGTCCTTCAGGCGGGAGTCGCGGTTCTTCCAGACACCCTCGAACTCCTCCTCATGGCCCAGGCGCACCTGGAACCGGTTCATGGCGAAAAACATGCGCTTCTCCCTAATGATGTGTTGACGATAGCGGAAGGAAGATCGGCCGACCGTTCTCTGGATGTTGTAGAACGGTTACCGGCAACTTGAAGATGGATTGCAGCAGATCTTGAGTCATGACCGCCGAAGGCGGGCCGTCGGCGACCAGCGCGCCCTCGCTCAGCACACAGATTCTGTCGGCATGGATCGCCGCGAGATTGGGATCATGGAGGATGGCGAGCACGCCGAATCCGTCATCGGCAAATCGCCGTGCGGTCTCCATGATTGTCTGTTGATGCCCGATATCCAGGTTGTTCGTCGGCTCGTCCAGCAGGATGTAACGGGTATCGCCGGCGTCACCATCAACCCCGCTCTGACGCCAAACCTGTGCGAGGACGCGAGCCAGTTGCACGCGCTGGCGTTCGCCCCCGGATAGAGTCGGATAGATCCGCTCAGCCAAGTGCACCATGTCGACCTCCTTCAGGGCCGACTGAGCAATCGCAATGTCATCCTCTCGTCTGGAACGGCCGGCATGGCAACTGCGGCCCAGCATGACAACGTCGAAGACGCGGAACGGGAAGGTCAAGAGTGGCGTCTGCGGCAAGACCGCGCGGCGCAGGGCGAGATCATGTGGGCGCCACCGCTGCACGGGAAGACCATCCAACGACGCCAAACCGGCATTGGGCGATCGCGCGCCCGACAGCACGTGCAGCAATGTCGACTTGCCGGCGCCGTTCGGTCCGATGACCGCGACAATCTCGCCCGGGCGCACGTCTAGCGAAACATCGCGCAGGATCGACGCATCTCCGATCGAAACCTTGATATCCGATGCCCGCAACATCACCACATGCCCATGCCGCGCCGGCGCACCAGAAGCCACAAGAAGAAGGGACCGCCTATCAGGCTTGTCAGAATGCCGATTGGCAGTTCCGCCGGCAGAACGATCGTGCGCGCCAAAAGGTCGGCCAACAGAAGCAGGATAGCGCCAAGCAACACGGATGCCGGCAGCAGACTGCGATGATCGGGGCCAATCACCAGGCGGATCAGATGCGGCACGACCAAGCCGACGAAGCCGATAATCCCGGTCAACGCGACCGATGAGCCAGCGGCAAGCGCCGCCAGCACGACGATCCAACGCTTCGTCCGCTCGACGTCAAAACCAAGATGCAGCGCCTCGGTTTCGCCGAGCAAGAACGCGTTGAGGTGACGCCATAACATCGCCAGCAGAATTGTCGGCACCAGCATAAGCGGCGCCGCCGGCAGCAGGCGTTCCCAGGTTACGCCACCCAGACTTCCGAGCAGCCAAAAGTTCAAGTCTCGCAACTGCTGATCGTCGCTTAAGAATATCAGAAGACCGATCCCGGCCCCGGAGATCGCATTGAGCGCGATGCCGGCCAGCAGAAGCGTTGCAACCTCAGTTCGCCCGTCACGCGACGCGATACGGTAGACCACGAACGTAATGATCAGGCCGCCGGCGAACGCGGCGACGGGTATGAGATAGGTCAAGCTGCCGGCTGGAAGGAACGCAACCGCCGATCCGCCGAGAACGATGGCCGCCGCGGCCGCTACCGCCGCGCCGCTCGATACCCCGATCAGGCCGGGGTCGGCCAATGGATTGCGGAACAATCCCTGAAGCGCCGCACCGGCGACCGCGAGCGCCGCGCCGGCCAACAACCCAAGGCAGACGCGCGGCAAGCGGATCGCAAGCAACACAATGCTATCGGTGTCGCCGGTTTCGCTCGCCGACGCGAAGCCCAACCACCCAGCCAGGATCGCGACCACCCGTTCCGGCGGGATTGCCACCGCCCCATAGCCGGCCGCTACAACGATGGTGAGCAACAGCGCCACGCCCAACACGGCAAGAAAGACGCCAACGCGCCTGCGCCTTCTCGTGCTTGCAGCGACGGGGTCGTGTGCAATGTTCATCCCAGCCGTATCGGTTTGGCCCGCCGTCACTCTTGCAGGTCGGGGTGCAATGCCAAGGCAAGCTCGCGTGCGGCTTCGGGCGTTCGCGGACCGAATCCCAACAGCAGCAGACCGTCCATCACCACGATATCGCCGTTTTGACCGGCCGGCGTGGCGGCAATCTCGGGCCGCGACAGGATCGCTTCCTGACCGCCCAGCAGATCAAAGGTACGTCCGGTTACCAACACGACGTCCGGCGCGGCAGTCACGGTGGCTTCGGGAGACAAGGGTTCATAACCCTCGAAACCATCGATGGCGTTTGCGCCACCGGCAAGCTCGATGATCCCGGCCGCCGACGTTTCGCGACCGGCCGCAAGGGGCGCGCCATTGCCGACCGACAACAGGAAGAGGACCTTGGGCTTTGTCTTCGTGGTCGCGACCCAGTCGCGCAGCGCCGCGAAGTCGGCCGTCAGTCGCTCCGCCATCGTTGCGCCCTCGCCTTCCATGCCCAAGGCATTGGCAACTACCCGCACTTTCTCCGCGACGCCTTCCGGCGACGGCTCATCGGGAACAACAACAAGCGGCGTGCCGGCTTCGCGCAGCTGATCGAGAACGGTCGGCGGTCCCGCATCGTCAACGGCGAGCAGCAGCGTCGGGCCAAGCGCCAAGATCGGCTCGGCGGCAAGCTGACGCATGTAACCGACATCCGGCAGGTCCTGGGCCGATTGCGGATAAAGGCTGGTACTGTCGACCGCAACAAGCCCGTCCTCGGCGCCAAGCGCATAGACGATCTCGGTAACCGAACCGCCAATCGATACGATTCTGGCGACATCAGATCCGGTGCTGTCTGCCCCGTCGTCTGTCCAACCGGCGCCAGACATGAGCGAGACTGGCAAGGCGATCGCTATGGCGATGAGCCATGGTGGTAAGGCCCTATTGCACCATGTTCTCGGTCTCTCCACTCGTTTCTCCTTCACCACGAAGTCGGCCTCACCAGATCATGGAGTAACTGACGAGAGCCTTATAGTTGCGCCCTGCCTCAACCGAACCTGTGAAGACCCTGCTGTAGGACTTGTCGAACGCATTATCAACGCCGACGTCGACACGGAACCCTTGGAGCAGGCCTTCAGGCGGCTGCCAAGCGGCATAGAAGTCATGCACCGCATAGCCTCCGCGTTCTTGCCCCGGGGTATTGACCTTGTCGAAGCCATCGGCAGCGAGCATGCGCCAGCCGACGATCGAATTCACTTCCGGCAGCTTCAGGCCCGTGATGACGGTGAACGTGTCGGGCTGCAGGCTTCCCACATAGGCGCCGGTGTCCTCGTCCTTGCCGCGTATCGTCGAGAACCCCAGCGACACGAGGAAGCGATCGTTTTCGTAGACACCTTCCACCTCCGTGCCCCAGAGCTTGGCGTTGCCGATGTTGTCGGCTTCTGTCGTGCCGTTGCAGGCACCGGGAATGAACGGATTACAGTCGACGAACGGGGCTGGCTGAGTGACCGAGAGGTTGATCAAGTCCTTGGCGTAGGTCCGATAGTAAGAACCCTTGACCCACATGCCGTCGTCCTCCGTGAGAACATCTTCGAACGTCAAACCGCCGCCAAACTCCCAGGTGCGCGTACGCTGCGGTTTGAGATCCGGGTTTGGGATGAAATTGTTCGTGATGGTCGGGATGCCGGGGATCACGATATTGAAATGCGTCCCCGTCAAATAGAGTTCATTAAAGGTCGGCGCGCGAAACGCCTCCGAATAGCTCCCGAACACCATCAGCCAGTCATTGGGCAGGTAGCTTACGCCCAGACGCGGCGACCACTCGCTGTCGCTGTTACCGGCCGCAAGCGAGCTGTTGACCTCGTAGTCGTCATAGCGGATGCCCGGCACGATAAGCAGCTCGCCGGGAATGGTGCCGAAAGGCTCGGTGATCGTGGTCTCCGACTGCAGAAACACACCATAGAAATAATCTTCCGCGTTCGGCACACCGGCCCGGGTACCCGATCCGGACGCGCCGAACTGCTTGTCGTGGTAGAACTCGACGCCATAGGTAAAGATGTTGGCGACGTCGTCTGACGTATCAAAGCTTGTGCGGTTATCGATCCGAAAGCCGTAGGTGTCGACATCGCGTTTCACTGTCTGGCCGGCCGGCCCGATACCGAGGTTATCGAGCCTGAGTTCGTCAGCTTGTGTTTCGGTGAAGTAGGCGATGACGTCCAGGTCAAGCAGGTTGTCCATTGGATTGCTGTAGTCGTAGCTGACCTGATAGGTGCTTGACCGTATGTCTTTGTCGACGATGCCGAGGCCGCCTGCACCCTGCCCGTTGTTCGGCTCCTGCGCATCGTTCCGGAAAGTGATGTAGGACCCCTCGATGCGGTGATAGTCGGCAAAGTTGAACCCGCCGGTCGCCAGCCCGGCGATAATGTCGTCGTCGGTGTTCGCCAACGTGTTGCCGTCGCCGAGTTTGATATCGCCGGAATCGCGTTTGGTGATAGAGCCCAGAATGTCGAACTGGTCGGTCGGCGCCGTATAGGCGGTCAGCGTACCGACCCATTCGTCGTTGACCGTCTGAAAACCGCCGGAAACAGTGCCGCCATAGGTGTCACCGCCCGACAAAAAATCGGCGGCGTCGAGTGTCCTGAACTCGATCACACCGCCCGTACCGCCACTGCCATAGAGCGCCGAGGCCGGACCACGCAGCACTTCGACCTGCTGGATCAGACTGGGATCGATGAAGAAACGCCCATCATGGGCCGATCCAAAGTTCTGGCGCGCGCCATCAATCAGAACGACGGTGTCGGGCCCGGAGAAACCCCGGATAACCGGCACCTCGCCGGTCCGCCTCGGCCCGCCAAGGAACTGAACGCCCGGCACCCATTTCAGGATGTCGTCAGGCGTTGACGGCTGGAGCGTCTCGATTTCCTCCCTGCCGATGACCGAGACCATGCCCGGATACTCGAACGCCTCGATCGGATTGCGCGTCGCGGTCACCGAAATCGGGTTGAGAAGAATGGGCAGCGATGCACCGCCATCATCCGTCCCCTCCTCCTGTGCGACCGTTGCATCCTCGGCTGTCTGAGCGACGGCCAACGATGCATAAAGCGCCGTCACAACGACCGTTGCCACGGCGCAGCCCACCTTTCCAAAAGTCATACCAGTTCCCCGCTCTGCTCACTCGCTTCTTTGAAGCGCGCATCCTGGCTGGCTGCCTTGAGCCTCGTGGGCAATCGGTGGCTGGCTTGGACAGTTTTTGGTTCGTCAACACGGCTACTTCGTCAGGATCAGTTTACCCTTAGCCGTACAACGCAGCCGATAGCTGTCGCTATCGTGCTCAATAATGAGTTCGTTGGCGCCATCGAACAGGACAGTGCTCGCGATGCGGCGAACGCCGCCGGTGTTGGTGGCATCGACATCGCCAACCTCACCGTCAGGCAACCGCGACGAACCGCTACGGTCCTGCATAAACAAACTCCTCGCGCTCTTCTCAGCGGCGCGTCAAACCCAAGCGGGTGTCATCGTAACGTGATCGCAAAAGCAAATGCAACTCATTCTCATTCGTAGTTGGGCAATTTTGACACCACATCACAAAGCTGATTTCAACGGTGTTTGAGCGCATTAGACGGCGATTCCTTAACCGAAACCACAATCAACCTCTCGCCCGTGCGGAGTGTCTTGTTGCCCCCCGGTCCGTTCGTGCGGTACGAACAGTTGCGAACGATTCTTAACAAAGACCCCACGATCTGTGTGACCAAGGCAAGCCGACTTGCACCGAGGTCATGTCAAAGGCAGGCGAAAAGGAACTCGTGGTCTTGCGCCAAAAGACAACGCCTCTCGACCTCTTCGTTACGCATCGCAATGCTCTCGTCGACTACGCGAACGGCATCATTGGCAACCGTGCGCACGCGGAGGATCTGGTGCAAGAGGCCTGGTTACGATTTGACGCAGCGGCAAACCGCCGACTTCTGGAGGAGCCGGTCGGGTACCTCTACCGGATCGTGCGCAACCTTGCGCTCGATGGTCGGCGCACCATGACGCGCGAGAACCGTGTCATGACCGGCGATGACTTCGACAGCGTCGCCGGCAGAACCGCAGCTGGCGAACCGACACCGGAGATGGTCGCGCTGCACAAGGACGACTACCGCATCGTCATGGAGGCCATCGCCGAACTGCCGGAACGCACCCGGATAGCACTTGAGATGCATCGTTTCGGCGGCTGCAAACTGCGCGAAATCGCTGCGTTCCTCGGCATTTCGGTCTCGCTTGCCCACATCCTTGTTGCCGATGGGGTCGAGCACTGTAAACGGCGACTTGGTCAGGCGTCATGATGACGGCCCGAACTTTTGGACTGGAAAACGCGGCGCTGGAAACGTCTATGAATTGTCGGGGAACGCTGCCTCACGCCGCGAGGCAGATCGACGCTAGGTTCAGGCTGCCAACCATGCTGCAGGAATCGCATGACCGCTGAGACGATGTCAGCCGAGGAGCGAGCCTCGAAGGAGGCCACGGACTGGCTCATATTGCTACAGGAGGAACCGGACGACCCCTCGCTGTTGAGCCGCTTTGAACGTTGGCTGGGCGATAGTCCGGTCAACGCAGCGGCATGGGCGACGACACAGAAGACGGTACGCGCGATCGGCGTGGCCCAACCTCAGACGTCGGATGCGTGGGCATCGTTCGTTGCCGAAAGCCGCGCTGCAGACGTGCTGCAGCAGCAACCACAAACAGACGCCGCGGTCGCGAACACTGCGAGATCTCCTGGCCAACGCCGGGACGTTGCGGTGCGCAGAGATCAGCCGACGAGGCGACGGAAGCTAGGCCTCAGAGTAGCGACATTGGCGATTGCGGCGTGCATCGCCATCCTTGCCGTTCCGTCGATCGTCCTGCGTCTAGAGGCCGACCACATCACCGGTAGCTCGGAAGTGACCACGATAGCATTGGCAGATGGCAGTGCGGTCACCATGGCGCCCGACAGCGCGATTACCGTCACCTATGACGACACGGGCCGCGATGTTCGCTTGCTCGCCGGCGAGGCCTTCTTTGATGTCGTGTCTGATGCGGACAGGCCGTTCCGTGTCACCACACGCGACGTCCAAGCGACCGTGCTGGGCACACAGTTCAATGTGCGGAGCGACAACGACGAAGCTGAGATCGCGGTCGCATACGGCGTTGTCCGCGTCGACAACGACCGTGTCACGCCGCCGGTATCCGAAACGCTCGCGGCAGGCCAACGTGTTCGCGTTACGTGGAACGGCAATGTCATCCGAAGCGACATACCGGCGGTCCAAATAGCGGCGTGGCGTCAAAACCAACTGGTCGCGCAGGATCAGCCCATGGGGGAGGTTGTCGATCGGCTCCGGCCGTTCTTCGACGGCACGATCATCGTCACCGACGGCGCGTTCGCCGAACTCCCCGTTACCGGCGTCTACAACCTCGCCGACCCGGTCGACGCCTTGCGCGGCCTTGCTCACACCCATGGCGCAAGCGTCCACCAGATCACACCCTGGATCCTCGTCGTGTCAGCACCGTGATGAAATAGCCCGCCAAATCAGAACGATAGCCGTTAGGAACTTTTTTTAGAAAAGCCCAGCTCGCAAGCGTTGTGTCTAGTGGAAAGTGCGAATGAGAGGCATTCGCATACAAATGCTGTGCGGGCTCACCGGGGGTGTCTCGCCAGACACACCGTGGCGGGGGAACATTGTGAGCATCAGAACCGGAAACGCTGCGTGGGCAATCGCACGGCGAACCGCAATCGTCGGCATTGCGATCGCGACGACATTCTTGGCGACCGAAACCCAGGCGGCGTCCGCCGAGATACCCGAGCCCACAGCACAATCGGCTGAGCTTGACGCGCTGCAGACGTTTGATATCCCCGCGCAACCACTGACCAGCGCGCTCGCCTTGTTCGGTCAGCAATCCGGCCTTCAGGTGACCGCAGACGGCGCCCTGATCCGAAACGCCAACGCGCCAGATGTCCGGGGCACCATGACATCCAACCAGGCGCTCAGGCTGTTGCTGTCACAAACCGACCTGACCTACAGCATCGTCGATGGCACGACGGTGAGTATCCGGCAACGCGGTCAAAGTGATGATGACGTTCTGATGCTTGATCCGATCACGGTCGAGGGACAGGGCCAGACCGCCTTCGGACCCGTCGACGGCTTCGTCGCCGATCGCAGCTCCACTGGCTCGAAGACGGACACTCCGATCAGCGAGGTGCCGCAATCGATCAGCGTCATCACCGAAGACCAAATCGACGCGCTCGGCGCCCGAACGGTCGGCGACGCGTTGGCCTACACCGCCGGCGTGACAACCGGTACGCGTGGCGATTCATCGGGGCTAGGCGGCGACAACATTGCCATTCGCGGCTTTGGCGGCGACGGCACTGCTGGCGCCTCCGATAACGAATACTGGGACGGTCTGCGTGTCCAGGGGACGCAGTTCGCAGTGAGCAGTTTCGATCCGTTCTTTTATGAGCGGCTTGAGGTGCTGCGCGGACCGGCATCCGTTCTCTATGGCCAGAACCAGCCTGGCGGCATCGTCAACCGCATCTCGAAACTACCGCCTGACGAAGCCCAGGGGGAGGTCATGCTTCGCGGCGGCACCTTCGACACGATTGAACTGGGTGTCGATCTCGGCGGTCCCTTGACGGATGACGCGGACCTAACCTACCGGCTCGTCGGCATTCTCTCCGACCAGAATGCACAAACCCAATTCACGGGCCGCAAACGTGAGGCGTTCGCGCCCAGTTTCACCTGGCGTGCAACACCCGATACGACGCTGACCATTCTGACCGCCTATCAGCATGACGATATCGACGGCGGCTTCGTGAAGTATCTACCGTCCGTCGGCACTGTTTTTGATTCGCAGTTCGGCAAGATCCCGCGCGACCGCTTCGCCGGAGATCCCAACTACGATAAATGGATCCGCGAGTTCTATGCGCTCGGCTACGTTTTCGAGCACCAGTTCGACGACACCTGGTCGTTCCGGCAAAACGCCCGCTATACCCATAACGACCTGGACTTCGAGTCGGTCTTCATCAGCTCGCTTCAGGCCGATGAGCGGACCGCCAACCGAAGCGCGTTCGGTGCCGTCGAACACTCTGACGCCTACGCCCTGGACACGCAGGCACAGGCGGTCTTTGACACCGGTGCGCTTTCCCACACGTTTCTCTTTGGCATCGACCTGCAGCGCAACAATAGCGATACGCTGCGCCGGTTCAGCGCGGCGCCGACGCTGGACCTCTATGATCCCGTCTACTATCAGACCATCCCTCAACCGCCGGTCTTTCAGAATCTCGACTTTCGTACCGAGCAGATCGGTCTCTACGCCCAGGACCAGATCAAGTTCGAGAACTGGATTTTCACATTCGGTGGGCGGCAGGACTGGGCCGAGAGCAAGACCACCAACAACCTGACCGGCGGCATCACCTCGCAAGATGACAACAAGTTCTCCGGTCGGGGCGGCGTGGGCTACGCCTTCGACAACGGTCTCACACCCTATGTCAGCTACTCCGAATCCTTCGTGCCTGAGATCGGTGTGGACTTCTCCGGCAACCCCTTCGTACCGACCACCGGCCAGCAGTATGAAGCCGGCATCAAGTATGAGCCACCGGGCGAGAACCTGATTGCGACTGTGTCGGTTTTCGAGCTGACTCAGCAAAACGTCTTGACGCCCGACCCGAACAACCCGGGCTTCGAAGTTCAAGCCGGTGAAGTACGGTCGCAGGGTGTCGAGTTGGAAGCCGTTGCGACCTTGGACAGCGGGTGGAGCTTCATCGCTTCCTACACCTACCTCGACCAGAAAGTTACGGAGAGCAACGGCACCGACCTCGGCAATCGGCTGACCGGCATTCCCGAGCATACGGCCTCGTTCTGGGGCGGCTATGCGTTTGACGGCAACAGCCTGGACGGGTTGGAGCTTGGCGCCGGTGTCCGCTATATCGGCAGCTCTGTCGGCGATACCGCCAACACGTTTAACGTACCGGCGGTCACATTGTTCGACGCTTCCGCGCGCTATGACCTCGGGCAAGTCGACAGCCAGCTGACCGGCATGGAGGTTTCGCTCAACGCCTCCAATGTCACCGACGAGACCTATGTCGCATCTTGTCTAAGTGCCGACCGTTGCTTTTATGGTATCGGGCGCTCAATCCTTGCCGGTTTGACATTCGAGTGGTGACGGGCGCGCAAGCCCGCGCCCGTTCTTCGAAGGCCACAACCAAGGGCGCGATCGTCTCACGAACCCTGGCCGCCACGGTCGGCGGGTATGCGTTCGCGTCGCTCTGCGCGGTGCTGTTGGCGCTCGTCATGCCAGCGTCACGTGCAGAGGCGGTTCAGACGGGCATGCTTGTCAGCGCGCCAATCTGGGTTGCCGTCTGGATCTGGGCCTTCGCCGTTAGGGCCGCATGGCGCGCATGGTTGGGGATTGGGTCCGCTTGTTTGGTGGCGGCCGCCCTGTTGTCGCTCGTTTGGTTTGGAGAACGGCTGTGAAGGCGACGTTCCGCCAATCCATGGCGTGGCTGCACACCTGGTCCGGTCTGCTGGTCGGCTGGCTGTTGTTCGCGATCTTCCTGACCGGCACCGCGAGCTATTACCGCCAGGAGATCAGTCTTTGGATGCGCCCCGAGTTGCGCATGGTCCGGATCGCGCCGTCCGAAGCCGCGGATCGGGCGATCGACAGGCTCCAGGAGATCGGTCAGGGCGCGTGGCAATGGGTCATCGACTTGCCGACAGAGAGAAACCCGACGACCGAGATCGTTTTTCGCCGCGAACCCGGCAGCGGTCCGACCTTCGGGCGCGAACTGCTGGATCCCGTGACCGGCAAACCCATCGACGTCCGCAGCACGTACGGCGGCGAGAGTCTCTACTACTTCCACTTCGATCTTTTGGTGCCGTCGATTTGGGGCCGCCTGATCGTCGGGTTCTGCGCGGTCACCATGCTGGTCGCGATCATCAGCGGTATCATCACCCATCGCCGGTTCTTCCGGGACTTCTTCACATTCCGCCCGCGCAAGGGTCAACGCTCCTGGCTCGACGCACACAACGCCATGGGCGTGATGGCCCTGCCCTATCATATCCTGATCACGTACACGGGCATCGTGCCCCTGCTCTTCCTCTACATGCCCTGGGGTGTCGACGTCGCGTACTCGGGGGACCGCAGCGCCTTTCTTCAGGATAGCGGCGTTGTGACGACAGACGCCACCGATGCGTCCGGACAAGCCGCACCACTTGCCGCCTTGGCGCCGATGCTGGCGGCCGCCAGCCGGCTGTGGGACGGCGGCCAGGCCGGCCGCATCGTTATCGATCATCCTGACGATGCCGCTTCACGCGTGATCGTGTATCGCAGCGGTACCGAGACCTTGAGCCATCGTGCCGAGGGCGTCGTGTTCAACGGTTCCGATGGTGAACTCGTCGACGCGCAGATGGCGCGGAGTACGGCGACCCGTTTTGCCTTGTTCTTTTATGGCCTGCATCTGGGCCGGTTTGCCGAGCCCGTCCTGCGTGGACTGTTGTTCCTTTCGGGCCTCGCCGGCACCGGCGTCGTCGCGACAGGGTTGATTCTGTGGTCCGTCGCGCGCCGCCGCCGCACGATCGCGGAAGGGCGAGCGCCAGGTTTTGGCCTCCGCACCGTCGACAAACTGAATCTGGCCGCCATTTTAGGCCTTCCCGCCGGCATCGCCGCCCTGTTCTGGGCCAACCGTTTGCTGCCTCTCGACATGGCCAGCCGAGCCGATCGTGAGGTCGAGTGTTTCTTTCTGGCGTGGCTGGTTGTCGCGGTCGTCTTGATGCTACGCCCACTGAACCGCGCCTGGATTGACGGGTTGTGGTTGAACGCCGCTCTCTTTGGTTTGCTGCCGGCGCTCAACGCCGTCACCACCAACCGCCATCTCGCGGACGCCATCGCGACCGGAAGCTGGCAGCGTGCCGGTTTTGACCTGACCGTCCTTGGTTTCGGAGTCGCGTTCGCCAGCACCGCGTGGACGCTGAACCGGAAGGTGCGCCCAACCGCTGCCGCCAACCTGCCACGGCCGGCCACGCGACCTTCACCCGAACAGGTGGAGTTGGTGGAATGACCCTGCTTGCCCTTTCGTGCGCCTATGCCGGTTTCGCCTGCCTGGCCCTGGCGATGGATCGACATCACCGGCAGCTCTGGCAGCGTCCGGTCGGGCAGGGTCGGCGCGCGATGCTGCGTCTGGCCGGCGCGACCCTTCTGACCACCTCTCTCGTTGCCTGTAGCGCGGCGGCCGGTTGGTCGACGGGCTTGGTGCTTTGGTTCTGTGTGCTGACCGCGAGCGGTTTGGCCTTTGTCGTTCTTCTGCCGCTCGCGCCGCGCTTGGCCCTAGCAGGAACGCTCGCCGTCATTCCAAGCGGCATTGCGGCCGCCCTGATGACGATGCCAAGACCATGACATCGAGAGATCAAAAAGAGCGCCGTTCTACCCGTCGTCACCTTGGCAACTGGATGGCCGGTCACACCCGCCATCACCCAGGATGGAACGGTTGCGGTCGGTCCCGCTCGCCGTTACAAAGGATCTCAAATGCGACTAATTCTTATCCGCAAGTGGCAGTTTTGATGTTACGATTGCTCGTCTTAAGCGCTGCATTCGCGTTGTTCGGTGTTTCGGCCAATGCTGGCGATCCGATCGTCACGGTCGAGCTTAACAAGCTTGAACCGAACGGTGATGCCTGTCGGGCGTATCTGATGCTTCACAACGGCGCCGGTGCGGCGTTCGATAGTTTGAAGCTGGACCTCGTGCTGCTCGACAACGACGGCATCGTCGCCAACCGGCTGGCGGTCGAGACGGCGCCGCTGAAGGCTGGGAAGACGAGCCTGAAGGTCTTCGACTTCGCCGATCAGCAGTGTGGCGAGGTTGGCCGCGTCCTGCTGAACGACGTCCTCGCGTGCCATGACAACAACGGGCCGCGCCAAGACTGCCTGGACGTCGTCGCGCCGACATCGCTCGGCTCCGTCGCCTTCATTAAGTAAGGCCCGACCAGGGAAAGCCGCGATATGGATGAAACGGAAGTCAACGCAGAGTCCCTGACCACTGCCCCGGCGGACGGCATGGCGACGGCTGCCAGTGAAGCAGCCGGTACTGCCGGCAACCCGGTTCTGGCCGGTATCCAGGAGCTGGTGCAGGCAGGCGGGCCGGTTGTCGTCATCCTGCTCGTCATGTCCGTGGTCGCGCTTGGCATCATCTTCGCCAAGCTCTGGCAGTTCCACCGCGCGCGCCTGGGCGATCGCAAACTGGCGCTTGGCGCTCTCGCGCTTTATCAGGCGGGCCGGCCCGACGAGGCGCTGGCGCGTCTGAGTGGCGCGCGCAACCCCGTAGCCCAGACTCTGGCGCGCGCCATCCGCGGCCAACAACGCGGCATCGACGAAACCAGAGTGCGCGAAGAAGTCGTGCGTTATGGCGGCGATGTCTTGGAGGCGCTACGCGGTCTGTTCCGGCCGCTCGAGGTCATCGCTTCGCTCGCGCCGCTGCTCGGTCTTTTCGGGACGGTTCTGGGCATGATCGATGCATTCCAGAACCTCGCCGCAGCCGGCAATCAGGTCGATCCGGCGGTCCTTTCGGGCGGCATCTGGGAAGCGCTGTTGACGACGGCCGCCGGACTGGCCGTGGCGATCCCCGTCGTCATGATCCTTAACTGGCTTGAACGCCGCGTCGATCGCGTCGCCTTCGATCTCGACAGCATTGTCACCCGCGTCTTCACGGAGGACCTGTCGGAAGTCTCCGAGGCGCGGACACATGGAGAGCAAAGTGGGCCCGAACGTATCGGGTCGGCTGCCTTCGCAGCTGGCGACTAGGCACACCCTGAAAACCGGCAGGCGCCGCGCGCTGATCAGTCTGACGCCGCTGATCGACGTCGTGTTCATTCTGCTTGTCTTCTTCATGCTCGCGTCGTCTCTGCTTGAGTGGCGCGCAATCGACCTCAACGCGCCTGGGCGCGCGGGCGCGAACACGTCGATGGAAGGCGCTCTGCTTGTTGAGATTCGAACCGACGGTCTGCGTCTATCGGGCCAGACCGTGACGTTGGACGACCTGAAGCAAGCAGTCGGCAAACGGCTCACCGACAATCCGCAGCAACGCGTCCTGATCAAACCGGCCGCCGGCGTCGCACTACAGGATGCGGTGTCGTTGCTTGACCATCTCGCCGAGATCGGCGCGAGGGATCTGTCGTTCATCCGAGACAGCGAACGTTAGGGATATGCGGTTTCAGCGCAGTCAATCGAAAGCCATGGGCGATGAGCGCATTCTGCCGCTCATCAACATCGTTTTTCTGCTCCTGATCTTCTTCATGATCGCCGGACAACTGACCGTGACGGATCCGTTCGACATCGAACCCGTCTACTCGGCGAGCAACGGATCCGACGTCAGGCGCGAGGCATTGGTCGTGGTGGACGCCAGCGGTCAGGTGGCACTCGACGGCGAGATCGTGACCGAGGCCGTCCTCGTCGCGGTGATCAGCGAGCGAACTGAGTTTGCCGGTGCCGACTTCATCGTGCGGCTCAAGGCGGACGGGCGGGCGGAGGCGACATCGATCGTCGCGGTCATGGAGCTTTTGCGCGACGCCGGTGTCGAGAAACTGAAACTGCTGACCGTGCCGGAACCGCTTTGATGCATGTCACCGTGCGTCAACTCCTGATCGCCGTCATGTTGGCGGTCCTGGTTCATGCAGGAGTCGCCGCCGCCATGTTCTGGGAACCCGAGCCACCCGGTGCCGTGGCGTCTGGCATCGGCGGCATCGATGTCTCGCTCGGCCCGACCGGCGGCGCGCCCGGAAGCGTCGCCACACCCGCGCCGCCTCTCGAGGCGCAGGAGGCCGTCGTCGAGGAAGCCGAGGTCGTTGAGGTCGTGGAGACGACCGCGGAGACGCTGCCTGTCGATGAGACAGTCGAGATTACCGAACCCGTCGAGCCCAACGCCATCGTGGCGGTCGACGCCGCGGCGGACGTCGCGGAACCCGTTGACGAAGCTGCGGTCATCGCGACCGACGCGATCGTGGAAGCGGCCGATCTGACAGCGACCGTCAAACCTGATGAGGTCGCCGAGGCCGTGCCGGTTCCGCCGATCCCGCTCGAGGCGCCGACCACCGTGGCATCCTTGGCTGAGGCAACGCCGGCACCGCAAGTCAGCGCGCCTGTGCCGGCCGAGGTCGAAAGCGACGCCGAACCAACGATCTCTGAGGACGCGCCATCGGTTGCCGGCTCGGCCGGCCAAGCGGGATCGCAGGACAGCCCCGACGCCGGCCACGCAGACGACGTCTCGGGCGGCGGCTACGAAGGCAGCGCCGCCGACTACATGGCCTATCTCCTGGCCTGGCTGGAGAAGCACAAGACCTATCCGCGCGAGGCGCAAAGCCGCAACCAGGAAGGTACGGTACTGCTCTATCTCGAGATGGGTCGAGCGGGAGAGGTACACGCCTTCCGGATTCACGATAGCTCCGGCCATCAGCGCCTGGACGACGAGGTTCTCGCCCTCATCCGTCGCGCCGAACCGCTTCCACCGCCGCCGCCTGAGGTCGAAGGCGACCGCATCAAACTGCTCGTTCCCGTCGAATTCTTTCTCAAGTGACGGCGGAACCGTCGGCGTAGGCAGTGCTCAGTTCAGTGTCTTTGACGGCGGGTTGCCCGCTTACAGAACATCCACGTCTCGACAGCAAAGTCTGCCGCAGACATCATGCCGCGTTCACGCAAGTCCGTGATCAATAGGACCGCGGCAGGCCGAGAACCTTCTCGGCGATGAAGTTCAGGATCATCTGAGGACTGACGGGTGCAATGCGGGGGATCAGCGCTTCACGTAGATACCGTTCGACGTTGTATTCCCTCGCGTATCCCATGCCGCCCAGCGTCTGGATCGCGGTCTCACACGCCTTGAACGACGCCTCCGCCGCCAGGTACTTCGCACTATTCGCCTCGGCACCGCAGGTTTTGCCGGCATCGTAAAGAGCCGCGGCCTGCAGGGTCATCAGGAAGGCGGCCTCAAGGTTCATCCAGCAGTGCGCCAGCGGATGCTGGATACCCTGGTTCATGCCGATCGCGCGATCGAAGACGACGCGCTCCTTCGCATACGCCGTCGCCGCGTGAAGCGCCGCCCGTCCCAGACCGACCGCTTCGGCGGCGATGAGAATGCGTTCCGGATTAAGACCGTGAAGGATCATCGAGAAACCTTCGCCTTCCCGACCGATCAAGTCGTCTTCGGGGACCGGCAGATCATCGAAATAGACGATGTTGGAATCAACCGCATGGCGACCGAGCTTGGGGATCTCGGTCGCCGTCACGTGGTCGCGGTCAAGACGCGTATAGAAGAGACTCAGGCCGTCGGTCTTTTT